>WFRK01000023.1 GCA_015486535.1 Candidatus Microgenomates bacterium
ATGATAAAAAATGCGCTCATGATGTTTTCTTTTATCAAGTAGTTCATCTCCAAAATGGATGGAGATAAAGGTACCAAGAGCAGAGACAGCAATGATTGTCCAATACGGAATCGGGTGAGTAAGGATTTGGTGAAATATTTTTAATAAAGTGTTAGTTTGATAAATATGACTTTGAAAAGTAAGGGCGTATAGATTGAGTGAAATAGCCACAGTCCAGACCATCATTTCTGAAAAAAGCATTCTGATGCCGGTAATCATCCTCATGGGAAAATCAACTAAGAATCCAGCGCTGGCAATCGGTGTACCTAAGACAAAACCAGACCAAGTTAGCCAAGCAATCCATAGGCCTTCTTTCGCGCCATATTCGTAAGCGACAAAAACAAAATAGGTAACAAATACAAGCAAGACTAAAGTGAATCGGGTCAAGACTTCTTTCTTTGTTTCATGCTTGATGAGAAGATTCCGGTCAATCTTTTTCGAGAAAATTTTCATAAAAGATTTAATTCAGCTTAACACCTGATACAAATGCTTAATGGATCAGCAATCCTCATGATTAAAAAGATTAACTTAAGTGTTAACTTTAATTATAGCAAATTTTTAGTTTGCGAGACAGTTGAATGAGAAATGAGGAAAAAGTCAGGGCTGACGCGTAAAGAAACTCTTGTTATAATGGCGAGCGTTGTTAGCCAAGCATCAAACTGGAAGCGTCGCATAGTGGCCAATTGCACAGGATTGCTAATCCTGAGCCCTCACGGGCTTCGCGGGTTCAAATCCCGCCGCTTCCGCCAATTTGCAATTTTAAGAAAGTGAATAGCAGACTAATAAAGTGTTCACAAAAAACCCGAAACACTTCAGAAAAATCCAAACTACTTTATTTATCTCACCTGAGGTATAATCACTTCTAGTAAAGTAAGTTATGATTCTCAAACAAAAAAGAGTTGGTACGGTTCTGCCAATGACGTCTTTGGTCAGTCAGACCGCTAGGGCAGGCAGCTTTGCTGCCGGTGAAAAACTGCTCGATTGGTTAGTCGCGTCTCATCAAAAAGCTTGGCAGGTCTTGCCGCTTCATCAAACTCAACTCGAAGAAGGATCCGAAACCAAACATATTCGCTCACCCTACAAAGGCTACGGTATCGGTTTAGATCCTCGTTTTCACGGTAGTCGTGTGACCAACGGACAGTTAAGTAAATTCATACAAGCTAATCAAGATTGGTTGCCTAACTACGCCTTATTTTGCAGTTTACGCGATCATTTCGGAACTGACAATTGGATTAAGTGGCCGAGTAACATTCGTCATCGTTACCCAAAGAGTATTAAAAAATGGCAGAAGCAACTAGCTAGCCAGATTAACTACCATATGCGAATTCAGGCTCAATTGCATGCCGCTTATCAGCGACTTTATCAAAAAGCCGGTGAAAAAGACATTGCTCTCATTGGTGACTTACCACTTTATCTGAGTTTACACAGTCCGTTAGTTTGGCAGTTTCAACATTTATTTGAAATTAATGCAGCTGGTCAACTCCAAAGAGTCAGTGGCATTCCAGTTGGTCCAAAATCTCATTTTGGTCGGCAAGTTTGGGGTCATCCATTATACAAATGGCAAGATCAAAGCTTAATCGGCGAAATTGAGGCGTTGTTTGCCATCAGACTCAAATATCTGGCCGGTTTATTTAATTGGGTTAGGCTCGATCACGCCAAAGGCCTATTTGTTTACGGAGCCATGAACCCAACCTCAAGTCAAGCTGACCAATATCTTAAAGGGCCTGGTACTCAATTTTTAACAGCAATGATTCATTTCGCTCATCGCTACCATCTCAACATTTATGCCGAAGATACGGGTGATAATTTAAAAGATTTAAGAAAATGTTTAAAATTACACCACATCCCGGGGATCAAGATTTTCAAATATGCTTATGATCCCGTTAAACAAAAATTTATTAATCAATATCTGGAAATTAATAAATATCATCATAATACTTTTGCCTATACCACAACTCACGATACGCAGACACTCGTTAGTTATTTAAAACAATTATCGACAAGTGAGATTCATCTGCTTTGCCAAAAAATAGCAATTAGTCAACCATTAACCATTAAACAATTAGCCAAAGCGATCAGAAATAAAATTATTCAATCACCGGCAAAAATGGTGCTCATTCCGTTGCAAGATTGGTTATATACTACCGATCGGATTAATGTACCGGGTAGCGAAAGAGAAACTGATGATCCCAATTGGCGTTATCGTATGGCTTTACCAATCGAAGAATTGCCAACCGATTTATATCAGCCACCTGCCTAATAAATGAATCAATGGACGAATGGAGATATTATGAAAATTTTAATGGTTACAGCTGAAGCGGCTCCCTTTGTAAAAATCGGGGGATTGTCGCAAGTGATTTATTTTTTATCGAAAGAACTAATCAAACAGGGTCACGATGTCCGAGTTTTTATGCCTAAATATGGCATTATTAAACCAAGCTTTAAGACTAGATCAATAGTAACCGGTTTAGACGTTCCACTGGGTAAACTTCATCATAGTAAAGTTTTATGTAATGTGAGATTGCATCATAAAAAAAATTCTCCCCCAACTTATTTTTTAGAAAATAGAGAATACTACGAACTCAGAGCCAATGTTTTTGCTTATAAAGATGATCATTTGCGCTTCTTACTTTTATCAAGAGGTTGTTTGGAGTGGTTGCTATTTGAACGACACAAAGCCAACGGTTGGCAACCAGACATCATTCATTGTCATGATTGGCATACTGGTTATCTGATCGACGAGATTCGCAGAAATCCCCGCTATGCCAAGGCTTTTTCTCAAATACCTACTTTATATACGGTGCATAATTTTAAATATCAAGGCAACATTAATTTTAAGCACCAACCTGCCCAAAAACGTGATAAGGGTGTAACTTTATTAAACACCAGCGAAGAAAATAAGTTGATCATGCAAAATCCACTCCTTCGAGGTGTCCTTTATTCTGATTGGGTGAATACTGTTTCTAAATCTTATGCGCTTGAGGTAACGACAGCAGAATATGGTGAGGGGTTAGAAGATTTGATGATAAAAGTCAAAGGTAAGTTTTCTGGAATTTTGAATGGTTTGGATAATAAAGAATTCAATCCTCATACGGATCCATTTATCGAAAATAATTACTCAGTTAGTGCTATCGAAAAAAGAGCGCCAAATAAAAAAGAGTTACAAAAAACCTTTAATTTACCTGAGAATGAAAAGACATTTTTACTTGGTTTTGTCGGTCGCCTTTCCAAACAAAAGGGTTTAGATATATTAATACCCGTAATCAGAAGATTTTTAGAAGAATTTGAGGCCCAATTTATTTTCTTGGGTTCTGGTCGTAGTGAGTATGAAAATCAGTTAATCAAGCTAGAAAAGAAATTTCCTCGCCATGTTGCCATTCATCTTTATGCCGATTTCAAGTTACCCCGCAAAATTTTTGCCGGAGCTGATGCGATTTTAATTCCCAGCATCTTTGAGCCAGGGGGAATCGTCGCCCTAGAATCGATGAGATATGGGGCAGTGCCCATCGTCAGAAAAACTGGCGGTCTGGCCGACAGCACAATTAATTTTAATCCTCGAACGAAAACGGGGAACGGCTTTGTTTTTAATCAGTTTTCACAGTGGTCACTATTTGCTACTTTAATTAGAGCAATGACTATTTATCAACAACCATCGCTTTGGCGACGCTTGGTTATCAATACAATGAAATCCGATTTTTCCTGGAAAGTTATTGCTGGTGAGTATTATAATTTATATCGACGTATCATTAGACAACGCAAAAGATTTCTAAGTATTAATCCTCATACGGCTTACAATCCTTTTCACAAAGCTTAGCCAAAATTTGCTAAGATAGTTTAATATTGACATGAACGATCAAATCAAATTATCGAAATCTCTTGTAGTTGCCTATTTTTGCATGGAGTTTGCTTTAGATGATGAATACGGTATCTATTCTGGTGGTTTGGGAGTATTGGCAGGCGATCTTTTGCATCAGGCCAGCGATAGCGATGCTAATTTAACTGGGGTTGGTTTGGCATACAGCCTGACTTACAAGCAAAAACTAGATAAAAATGGTCGGCAAGTAGAAGAGGATGTATTAATTGACCCGGTCAAAAATGGATTAATTAAAGTAGTTGATGACCAGGGGCAGCCCGTTGAAGTAATGCTGCCAATTCATGATAGGCAACTTAGAATTCAGGCTTGGATAAAAAAAGTTGGTAAAATTGATTTGATTTTACTCGACACGAACATCTCAAAAAATTTAACTGCAGATCGACAAATTACTAACCAGCTTTATATCGGCGATCGGGATCATCGTCTGCTGCAAGAAATGGTTTTGGGGATTGGTGGAGTCAAAATGCTTGATGCCATAGGAATTAAGCCTGATATTTATCACATGAATGAGGGTCACAGTGCTTTCTTGTCTCTTGAAATAGCCCATCGTTTTAAGCAACTGCATCGAAGTTTGAATTTTGATGCAGCATTAGAGCAATCTAAACAAAAAATTGTTTTTACCAATCATACGCTCGTGTCTGCCGGCAGAGATGTGTTTTCATTTGATCTAGTTTCGACATATTTATTTAAGTATGCGCAAACAATTGGCATTTCGGTTAACCAAATCATCAAAATGGGCAAAATTAAAGACACTTCTTTATTTTCAATGGATATGATGGCATTACACAATGCGATTCGTACCAATGCGGTTAGTCAGTATCATGCTCAAAGAGCTAAGGAAATTTGGCGAAATTACTCACTCATTCCCATCACTAATGGTATTTACTTTCCTCGCTGGCTTTCACCTCATAAAAAATTATTAACTGCCCCTCATCCCTCAGTTGATGCCGTTTGGCAGGCTCATCAGCGAGGTAAACTTGAGTTGATTAGATATGTTGAGCAAACAACCCAAAAAATAATTCCAGCCAATGCTTTGATTATATCTTGGGCACGTAGATTTGTACTTTACAAACGCCCCTTAGCTTTATTTTGGCAATTAGATTGGTTAGAACATATTATTAAGTCCAGTCCAGTGCCGCTTTACTTTCTATATGGGGGCAAAGTTCATCCCGGCAATGAAGAAGGTAAAGATTTGATGTCTCAAGTAGTTGAATTATCAAAAACTAACCGATTTAAAAATAATTTGACCTTTATTCCCAACTATAGTTTAGAAGTGGCCCAGTATTTGGTGCGGGGGAGTGATGTTTGGCTTAATACTCCGATCGAAGGTTATGAAGCTTGTGGTACCAGCGGTATGAAGGCAGCTCTAAACGGTGTGTTACAGTGTAGTACTAACGATGGTTGGGTTAGAGAAGTTGATTGGACCAACGTGGGTTGGTTGCTTGATAGTCAGCACATTTCTGAGTCACTTTATCAAACTTTAGAAAGAGAAATTATTCCTTTGTTTGCGCAAACCAAAACAACTAATTTTCAGCCGTGGGTGAAGCGAATGATTAAATCCAGTCAGATTATTGCCAACCATTACTCAACTGAAAGAATGTTGAGTGAGTACTATAGCCGATTATACAGGACGGACTGAATCTGCGTTCATCACGGTGATAATTGTCTTAAACAATTAGTTTTCGCTTGGCCGCTGAGAGAATTGCAAGCCTTGCTCAGGTTCATGCGTGCCTTCTTCATCATTGCGTCTAGATCGGTAAACCGAATATCAAGCGGTGGTTTAAATTTAGCTGGATTTACCAACCAAACACCACATTTATAGTCAGCCATCGTTTCTTTTAGATAATCTGTTGCTTGGTTCTTCCCTGATACTGCTTCATTCGATTCCGCTACCGTTTCTTTCGATTCGTCTTTGATTTTATTTGTGACCACACTGCCTTTTTTCGTTGTCGGGGACCAAATATAAGTCTTATCTTTAGTAGAGATAGTAATCATCTTGGTTAATTTTCCGTCAGGCTGATCCACAGTGAACTCACCATAAGTATCACCTTTGCCATCAGTGTAAATAACACCCTTGACTTTACTGTTGACGTTAGAAAAAGTGCATTTTTGCGGTTTACCAAGATTAGCAATATCCTCAATTTTACTGATTTTCTTTTTCCCTTTTTCAACCGTTTTCTCAATTTTATTTTGAATTTTTGCTTTTTCCTCATTGATTTTGCGGTTTACGGTATTTTTTGCCGTTTGTTTCACACTACAACCGGAGAAAACAATACCTACACTGAGAAAGAAAAGACCGAGTAAAATAAATTTTTTCATAAATTCCTTATCCTAGCAACCGATTTCAATTTTTACTGATACCAGCACGCTCGTTTATTTTAAATATTGATTTTATCGGCAAATTGACCGATTAATGGTAGAGGTTTTTCTTTGCCGTTAGCAGCGTTAACAACGCCAATAATAAAAAGTGCGAATTCAAAAAGTGCTAAAGGTATGGCTAAAAGCCAGCCGAGAATTGGAATCATCTCCACGAACAAACCAGCGGCAATTAAGATGAAAAGTAGCAATCCTTGCTTAACATGAAACTTAACGAATGGATCATCCTTTTCGTCAGTCAGTAGAGGAACAAAGAAAACAATATATGCGACTATGGCCATACCGGTATTTTTTTGTGATCTAGTGGCAATACTTTTTTTTGTTTCAGACATTTTAACTCTTTCATTTAAAGCATAATTAATATTAAACCTTATGGTAGCAGATTTTACTAGCTATTTGTAGTAGTACTGCTTTTAATTATTTCAAGCAACTGCGGCTGACGTTGATGACAACTCTTGCTATAATAACGGTCGTCCGCAAGCGTTAATATCGATTTAACGCACTTATCATGCTCACATTGGCAATTAATCTAATCAGTCAATTAACTTATCTAGGTATTTTCATTGGTACCTTTATTGAAGGTCCTTTAGTCGGTTTATTAGCTGGTTCGCTGGTTCGTACCGGTTTTCTTAATCTATTTTTTGCTTATTTAGCGCACGTTGCCGGTGATCTCTCCGCCGATTTTTTCTACTATTTTATTGGTCAACAAAGTCAGCGCAGTTTTCTCAAAAAACTTATCATTTCAGAACGTCATCTAGAGAAAACAAAAAAAATGAAGCGACTGTTTCATCGTCATCCAAAAAAAATTATTATTCTCGGGAAACTGACTCATCTCTTTGGTTTGCCGATCTTATTGGGAGTGGGTATGTCCGATTATCCTCGTTACAAATTTTTGTTTTTTGATTTTATCGCTACTTTAATTAAGTCAGCCCTATTAATTGCTTTAGGTTATTATCTAATGGGCCTTTGGCCGAAAGCAAATAACGTTTTTGCCTATCTTAATTGGTTTGGTATACTCGTATTGGTACTCGTTTTGGTTTATTTCATTATGAAGGAAATAGCAAACAAGTTATTTCAAAATTGATTACTTTTCCTGAGCAAAGTTTTTATGAAGATAGCCATTTTTGCTGACAACTTCTATCCAGAGTTGAGTGGTTTGAGTGATTCAATCATAGTTTTGGCCAAACACTTAGCAATACTTGGTCATCAAGTGTCTTTTTTTGTGCCTCGATATCAGCAAAGAGATTTTACTCGCGCAAATCTAAAAGCATCGGAAATTGATTTGGGTCCGAACATATCAATCAAGCGTCTGCCTTCTTTTTCTTATCCGGCGCCAACCGATCAAGGTCGTTTAGTTTTACCTCTCGGTTTCAGTCTTTGGTCATTAAGCAAGTTTAAGCCGGATGTGATTCACACCCAGTCATTTTTTGGTGTGGGATTAGAAGCGCTTCTAGCGGCCAAATTGTTCAAAATACCTCTGGTAGGTACGAATCATACGCCGATTACTGAATTTACCAGTTACACTCCTTTTAGAAGTCGTCTTTTTGATAAACTTAGTTTGAAGTATGTTGCTTGGTACTATAATCAATGTGCCTATGTCACCGCTCCCGATCAAGAGGTTATTGTAGAGATGAAAGCAAATGGTTTTCATGGTGTCGCGCGATCATTAGCCAATCCAGTTGAGCTTGATCAGTTTCAACCTGTGTCTCTCTCTGTCAAAAAGAAATTAAAAGCAAAGTTCGGCCTATCTTCACCTACTGTGCTTTATACCGGTCGTTTAGCGCCAGAAAAGCACGTCGATGTTTTAATCCGGGCGATTGCCTTAGTCAAACAAGAACTTCCAGAGGTAAAGTTAGCGATCAGCGGTCATGGTTTATTAGCGGCGTCTTTAAGACAACTGGTTGAAAAGAACGGTTTGCAGTCGAATGTCAGATTTTTTGGTACCGTTGATCAAAAAACTCATCGACAGTTTTATCAAGCGGCAGACATTTTTGCTATTGCGAGTACCGCTGAAACGCAAAGTTTGAGTTTAATGAAGGCGATGGCTTCAGGTTTACCGGTGCTTGGGGTACGTGCTCGTGCCCTACCAGAATATATTAATCAGAAAAATGGTTTTTTAATTGATATTGGAGATGCTCGGGCTATGGCGAAAAAAATCTTGTTATTAATGAAGAATCGAAAGTTGGCGCATCAACTCGGAGAGCAGGGCATGAAGGATGTACAAAAATTTTCCGCTAATAAAATTGTGCAACAATGGGAAGAAATTTACTCAAG
>WFRK01000024.1 GCA_015486535.1 Candidatus Microgenomates bacterium
ACGTAGTGTCCCTTAACACTTGGCGCTTAACACTATAAAATACCCTTAATGTTAACTGCTAATCTAAAAAAACTTGCTGCTAGTTTACTCCTCACCTATTTTCGCTTGTTGGCCAAGCTGCAACTGAAGAAAAATCCTCAAGCTAGAATCATTGGTGTCACCGGTTCTACCGGCAAATCGACCACTCATCAAGCGATTTACGCTGTTTTAAAAAATCATTTTAAAGTTAAGTTATCGCAAAAAGCCAACTCTCAATCAGGCATACCTTTAGATATCCTTGACTTACACCCAGTAAATTACACTTTACTTGAATGGTTGACATTGGTTCTTTTAGCGCCACTGCACCTACTGACTCATTGGCAAAAATTTGACATTTATCTTGTCGAAATGGGTATCGACGGGCCGAATGAACCGAATAATATGCATTATCTTCTCAAGATTATTCAGCCTCACATCGGTGTCTTCACTAATGTCACCAGTTCACACGCCGAGTATTGGGACAAATTAATAAAGAAACAAGCCAATAATCGTGTTGAAAAAGTGAAGCGCCTTATCGCTCAAGAAAAAGGTTTAATTCTCACCCAATTACCAATCGAGGGGTTTGCCATTTATAATGCGGCTGATCCTCTCATTAGCCAATTAGAAAATAAAATTAAAGCCCACAAATTTAGAGTGAGCAGTCAAACACAAAATAGTGACGACCTTATAGTTAGGATGATTACTACTCCCAAGCAAAAGTCGGGTGTTAGATTTAAATATCATCAAGAAACTGTTGATTTAAATTTTATTCAGCAACCTTATATACCAAAAGGGTTGGCAGTTAATTTCGGCTTAGCGGTTGCCGTTGGACTGGTTTTACAATTATCATTAAAGCAAGCTGCTCTGGATTTGGAGAAAAACTGGCAACCATTAGCGGGAAGAGGTCGAATATTGAAAGGCATTAAAGATTCCCTCATTATTGATGCAAGCTATAATGCGCAACCAGATTCAGTCCTTATGAATTTGAAAATTTTACAACAACTGCCAAATAGAGGACGTAAATTAGTGATCTTAGGCGATATGAGAGAGCTGGGTCAATCAAGCCAATATTGGCATGAAAAAGTCGCTCAATTCGCGGCTAAAATTGCTGACGAAATGATTCTTGTTGGTCCGGCAATGAAACAGTTTTTTATGCCAGCGGCGGCGGCAACAGGATTTGACCCAAATCGATTACATCATTTTGACAATACTTATCAGGCAGCTTTATTCACAAAAAAAGAGATGCGACCTCATGATGCCGCTTTAGTGCAGGCCTCACAAAATACGCTTTTATTTGAAATTATTGTTGCCCAGTTGTTGGATAAAACGCTAGATCAACAAGATTGGCTTTGTCGCCAACATTCAAGCTATTGGCAAAAACAGCGGCAAAGAATCATTAATGACGGATAAGGTAAAAATAATTAAAGATTATTTGGTTAACTTCTAGCTAAATGAGTCATAACGATAGATGACGCAGCTGGAATATCTGTGTCAACCGAATGGAGAAAAGCTGAAACTGACCAAAGATCATCGCTATTCCGGCTAAAAGCAAGATTAACCCAGAAATATATTGTGTATAGCGACTCAACCATTGATAACGTCTCAACAAAGGAATCAGTCGATCAAAAAGAGCGGCTACTAAGATGAATGGTAAACCCAGTCCAATACCATACGCCAATAAAAGAAAAAATCCTCGCCAAACAGAATTCGCTTGGGCCGCCCAAAATAAAATTAAAGCGAGAATGGGGCCAATGCATGGTGTCCAAGCAAACGAAAAAACTGAACCGGCGGCAAATGATTGAAGACAACGATGATTTTGAAATTTACCATGAATATCGAGTTTTTTTTCTTGATTTAACCAACCACTTTTAAAAACTCCCAACACAAAGAGACCAAAGAAAATAAACAAAACACCACCAATTTGAGTAATGAGACTACGATAAGGATTGATCAGATACATGAACCGTTGCAGTAACATGCCAAAAGCGATAAAAGTGGCGATAAAACCGAGAACGAACATGACACCCACTCTTAAAACAAGAAAACGCTTCTGTTTGCTCTGATCACTTCCTAAAGAAATACCGGATAGATAGGCTAAATATGTTGGCACCAAGGGTAATAAACATGAGGCGAAAAATGTGACGAATCCGGCTAAAAAAGCAATCCAAATGGTAACATTAGCGGCATCAAGCATATTTGCAAGCATACCTTATAAAATAGCACCTTCTGATGGAAGCGTAAACCGACAAGTCTAGATTTTTCCCACTAGTTCGACACCGGGCTTAAGGGTTTTTTCACCGGGATGCCATTTAGCGGGACAAACCACTGTCCCATGGTGATCATAAACGAATTTGGCTGCCTGAAGTTTGCGATAAATCTCATCAATATTACGACCGATGGAATTATCATGCATGTCGATTGCTACCACTTTTTGATTGGGATCAATAATGTAGGTAGTACGCACTGATAAACCTTTTTCATCAATATAAGTGCCAAAAGCACGACAAACTTGTCCCGCAGGATCTGCCCCCATCGGATATTCCACCTTACCAATCGCCTCAGAAGTATCATGCCAAGCCTTGTGCGCATAGGCGGTATCAGTTGAAATACTGATAATTTCTGCACCAATTTTTTTGAAGTCAGCATACTTCTCCGCTGCATCCTCTAATTCTGTCGGACAGACAAAGGTAAAATCAGCCGGGTAAAATAGAAGTATTGACCATTGACCTTTGAAACTACTTAATTTAATTTTTTTGATTTTCTTTTCGTGAAAAGCGTCCAGCGTGAAATCTGGAATTGTGTCGCCAATTTTGAGCATATGTCCTCCCCTTTTACTTTAATAAACTCATCAGTTATACCCCAATATTGATCATCTATCAACTCTCACATCATACAACCATATTTTATTTGGTCTTGATAATATATACGCGCAAAATTTAAAAGTTTTATTTTGGCTATATTTGAGCATAGATTGCCAGTTTATTCTGTTTTTCACTGCTAACAACCTTTATTTTTCCATTGTAAACTAAGAGGCCATATTCTTGTTGTTCACCTTTGTGAAATAAATCCCAATTGGGAGGTGGCTCGGAGTTGTAATCCAAAACTGCAAATAACTTTCCCGCCATATCAAGCTGATCGCCTAAATGCGCAATAGGATCACCAAGGTGGCGCGTATCTTGAATTTCAAGAAGAACAGATGCATTACTAAAATCTCTGTATCGCAATGTTCTTTCAACTCCACCTGCAGATGTTAACCTAGCTAGAAAAATCAAAACGTAATCTTTATTTTCCTGATTAAAATGATTTAAAGAAGCAATATCATTAGGATTCAAGCAATTAACAATTTTTATAGCTTCTCTAATACCCGTTCCAATAACAGTATGTCCCACGAACATGATTTCGCCAAAAGTCCCAAAATCCATTAGATCTAGTTTTTTATCAACATCCGCAATTTGAATTATCCAAAATATAGGGTCATCATCCTCGACAGTCATTGCCCACTCAATATATTGTGGTTTATTGAAATACTGCTCTATGCGTTCCATGGCTGAGAAAACTAATTCGAGATTTAAGTTATCAATGACTTTTTTAATTTTGTCAGGATATTTAATAAAAGTATTCACTACTTCTTCATGTCGTCCCCAATGATCCGAAAAAGCAAAAGCTAGAGCACTATATGGATCAGAAAAATACCTATTTGCTCCTAAAAGAGCAGACCGTTTAAAAGCTCTTTGACCATCAAACATTGCTCTCATTTCTGCGTCAATATAATCGCCAAGTGAACCATCATATTTCTTAATCTGATTTTTAGTTATCCGCTCTCCATCTCTTGACTCTACTGCACATCCTAAACCAGGCACGATTGTGAGGTAACTGCCTCCTCTGGAAGTAGAGGTATAACCAAATCCTGACAAAACTGGAGCTATCACCCCACCAAAATTTTGTCCGATAATCGGCTCCACAATTACCCCAAAACCCTCACCTGTATGAGCATCTTGTCTGAAAGCAATTGCATCTGGAGAAAAATAGCTGGCCAGTACTTTTTTAAGCCCTTCACAAAAATGGTCTATGTCGTTCTCAACAAACTCAGATTTATATGTTCCAGTACCTCTAGCATCACCTTCGGCAGAAGAACGAATTACTAAAGGTGTAGTTCCATAAGAGTTACACACTACCTCTAAGTCTTTGATTTGATTAGCGGAAAAATTGCCTCTTCTTATAAGGTATTCTATATTATCAATATTGGGATTGACATCTTCCAAATTTGCTCCTAATCCATTTCTTTGCCAAAACTCAACAAAAAACCCTTCAGCTAAAACAACCCTTCGTGGCATATTGAAACCTAACGCACAAAGTACAGATGTTTTATCAATCAGCTGTTGGGCTTTTTCTCCAATTTTGCCATTACCTATCACCAAAATCTCTGGCGTTGGCGCGTTGATTAACTCAAATGTTTTTTGTTCAATGCGTTTTGGCACATTATAAGGATGAGCTAGTTCTTATTAGACTGATATTGTAACATCATTATACCAATTTTGTATAATCAGAAACAATTACTTATCATTTTACAGACTATTAAACTGAAAATGTTTTTATCTGGAAAGTTTGGTAAGCTCCATCAACCTATTCCATCATATTAAACAGATCTATTGTAACTTTTCAATTGCTGCGCAGCATGTGGGTCTGGAACCAGTGTGCCCTAAATTTTTAAAGTCGCTTACTTAAATCAAACTCTCTTATATTCAGATCTAAATTAAAAAGTTGTCTTAAATTTTCTAAAGATAAGTATCTCTTATCTGATTGATTTGCTTGCTCTATCGAAATGATTTCAGGCGTTTGATTAAAAAAGGAAAGTACCTGTTTTTCATTAATTTGGAGGGCTTCGATTGGTTGTTGGATTTCGATTTCTTGCAGTTGCTGCAAAAGACTTCTAACCATTGTTTGAATTACTTCAAATCTTATGCTCTCAGAATGGTAAAGTAACCTGTCTGCCTTAGACAACCCGCTTATTGAGGCTGTCATTGCATTTAATACATAGGGGCTAATTGTTTCACTCATCTTAACTGGATTATATCACTCTAATTTAAATCCTAGACTGCGGAGCATGTGGGTCTGGAACCAGTGTGTCCCATATGCAAATCTCCTAACTAGAGGTAAGTATACTAGAAATGGGACAAATGGGACACTATAAAAAAGGAGTGTCTTGTTTAAGTGTTACTTTTTCCAAGCACACTATCGCAATTTGGACATCTGAGCGAATTCAAATATTCTAGATCAGATTTATCATCTGTATTTATTACTTTATTTGTTATGTTTATTATGTCACTAGCTCCACAAGACTCACATTCAAAATGTGCTTGAGTGGTTGTATTTATAGGAGAAATATTTATTGGTTTGATCATCGAAATAAATTATACATTAAAAATACACTGTAAAAAAATCAAAAATAGTAATTATTGACAATGTACACACATGTATATACAATAGCATATATGAGAAAAAAACAAGTAATCAATATAACTCTCTCTGATGAATTGCTCAAGGCTGTTGATAAGCAGGCAGAAATAGAGATGAGAAACAGAAGCGAGTTAATGAGAGAAGCTGCTCGAATGTATTTGTTTAGTAAAAATGCTGATTCTATGCATCAAAACTTTTCTGTAGATGAATCGAGCCGATTAAGTGACATAAAAAACTTCTCTGATTTCAATGAATATACAACTCTCGCTATTTCATGCACCTATAGACCTCAACCAAATAAAATTAATGAAATATTTGCCGGCCATGATTCAAAATTGATTAGATTTATAGAAGATCCAAAAAGTTTTAGACACATGGGATGGGATTTAAAAACATTGGGTAGAGCAAAACCGGTAGCTGGTGAATACTTGCAAATTACTAATGGTGATCGCAAAATAATTCGTGTTTTTAGAGATGGGCAAGTAATTTTTTCAGCAAGTGAAGATTTTTTTGGATATGGTATGAAAACTCCAGGAAGTGAAATAAATAAGGTTTTCAAGTTTAATAGTATGGCCGTTGCCGAACTTATATCTAATTTTGTTATTTTTACTCTTGAAATTGCTAAACATCTAGAGATAGAGGTAAAAGCCATACTCTATAAAGTTCAAATTTATAATCCGAAACGAAAAACACTAGAACTTGCCTCGATAAATATGTTTAGAGAAAAAGTGGGTGAACTAAAGATGGATTTTGTTGATCGAGAAGTCTTTATTTCTCTAGAAAATATGTCTGCTGAAAAAATTGCTTATTTAATATGGGCAGAAATTAACTATTTGTTTGGTGTGAGTGAAGATCGTTTTCAATATGTTGATAAATCTGATCAATCTATGAGGTTTGAGGAGTTTATAAAAAAGCAATAAAGGGAAAGTTATGGATATTTTAAACAGAGAATATAGAAAATCGAGTATGTAGGATATGAAAAAAACAGATGATTTAGTCTCCATTACAGTCAAAAATAAACGCACTCTTAGTAAATTAGGCGAAATTGAAGTTTTATTAACTAGCAAAGTTAAAAAACAACTTGAAACAGAGAAAACTAAAAAAGGTGAGAATTTGCTTAGTCTCTTTAAAAGAGGAATGGCACTACGCGGATTTAAGCATTTAATTGAAAAAATTCGAGAAAAGGAGCCTGGGAAAAAAATAGTTTTTACTCACAAACAAACAAAAATAACACCTCAAGAAATAAGAATAAATTACGATGACTATAAAAAACATGCCGGTAAAAATTTTTTTGCTTTTTATCGTGAAGTAGGTTTGGAGTCCGCTGCTTCATATCTATCCACTTACTTTCCAAAAACATTTAATTTTAATAGAACTGAAATATCAGCTAGTCGATTAAGAAATATTGAAAAAAATCTGTCTCAAGTTTTAAGTCAAGTTTCTAAAAAAAAGAAAAACAAGAAAGTCCTTATAGATCAAACTTCAAAAGTTATAACAGAATTGTCACATAAGAAAAGACTGCTTAAACAAGAAATAAGCGATTTAGAAAAGTTAAGAAAAACTTCGAATTTATTCTTTTTTCAATCTAAAATAGATGAACTATCAAAAAGACTCTTAAAGAAGTATCCAGAAACAAAAGGTGACAGATCTTGGCAAAAGTGGATTTATGAAAACAATTGGTTATTTGGAACTAATTACCAACTGCCGATTGAAAAACAAAAAATAAATATATCTGGCATTATGCCAGACTATTTATTTCCTACGATGGATGGCTTTTTGGACATACTGGAAATAAAATTACCCACTAAGGATATTATTGTTCAAGATCCTAATCACAACGGGTCTTATGTTTGGTCATCGGATACCAATAAAGCGATCGGACAAGTTGTGACATATTTAAGCGAAATAGAACTGTATCAGTTACATTTAAAACATGAAATTAAAAAGAATTATCAATTAGAACTAAATTTAATAAAACCACGTGCATTTATTCTCATAGGTAAAAAGAATGATTGGAATGAGGAGCAACACTCAGCTCTAAGGAAGCTAAATTATTCACTACATGGAATTAAGGTGATTAGCTATTCAGACTTGCTTCAATTAGGGAAAGAGATTATCGAAAATTATACAAAAAAACACGATGTTAATTGAAAACTACTAGTATGCATTCACTAACAAAACCCAACTTTTTAACTTTCCTTGATTCACCACTCCACCTATGGGCAGAGGTTAATAATCAGCTAGAAGATAAAGAACTATCTGTTTACGACCAACTGATTGCCAAACAAGGTTATAAAGTTGAGAAGTTGGCTAAAAAATTTCTGGAACAAAAGCTCAAAAACGAGTATCCAGGTGGTAGCACTATTGAGTTTCAGTATCAGTTAACTGATGGCAGTTATGAAGCCAAAATTGATGCTTTAGTTCACGACGCAGTTAATAACACCTATGATTTATACGAAATCAAAAGTAGCACTAAAATTGATAAACAACATAAATATGATGTAACTTTTCAATATTTAATTGGTAAAGCTACTTTACCAATTAATAAAACATATCTGGTTCATATTAATAGCGATTATGTTAAAAATAGAGAGCTTAATCTGAATCAATTCTTTGTCATTGAGGATATGAAGGTGGTGATTGATAAATTAGAAGATGAGGTTTTTAGATTAAGATCAGATGCTTTGGAAATAATTAATTTAACCAAGCCACCTTTAGAGAGTCATTGCTACAAACCAAAAACATGTCCCTGTAAAAATCTCTGTCATCCTGATTTGAGTGAGTATCCAGTTTATGATTTAAGTTGGTGGAAAGCTGGACAGTATGAAAAATTAGTAGCAAAAGGATATCAAGATCTAATAGATGTTTCCAAAGAAGATGAGCTTAATCCCAAACAACTGTTACAACTTAGATCAATTAAACAAAATAAACCGATCATTGATAGTGAAGGAATTAAAAGAGAGTTGGGAAATTTAACTTTCCCACTATATTTTCTAGACTATGAAACCTATGGTTCAGCAGTACCTATTTTCGATGGTTATAAACCATATCAACACATTGTATTTCAGTACTCACTACATGTTTTAGAAACTCCAGACAGTAAAGAACTAAAACACTTTGAGTTTTTAGAAACTAGGAAACAAGATCCTAGTGAAAATATTACCAAAGCTTTACTCAGTGTGATCGGTGATAATGGTTCGATTATTGTTTGGAATAAAAACTTTGAGTGTAAACGCAATGAAGAATTGGCTCAACTGCAACCATTATATGCTGATGAACTACTAGCTCTTAATGAGCGAGTTTATGGCTTGATGGAAATATTCAAAGATGGTTTATATGTGGATTATAGATTTCATGGCAGTGCCTCAATTAAAAAAGTCTTACCAGTTTTAGTACCTGAACTTTCCTATGATGGAATGGAAATTGGTGAGGGAGCAACTGCGATGACCAAGTGGTGGGAAATGGTAAATGGTTTTGGGACAAAAAATAAATATTTTAGTGGCAAAAAACAAACAATTGCTTGGAATTTATTAAAATACTGTGAACTGGATACTTTGGCGATGGTGGAAATTTGGAGAGTGTTAAACTTAATTATAGACAAAAATTGATTTAGCATTTATATTCACATTTAGCTCTTTAAAAATCTGACGAGGAAACCTCCGATCCCTATTAAGGGGTATCAGTCTAGCTCACGCCTTCCCTCCTGAGAATACTACATAAGTATTTTCAGGAGGGGGAGCGTATATAAGTAGCAAGCTTCCCTTTAGTATTTTAGAAAGGAGGTGAGAATGATGGTTAGATTTCAAATCTATATTGACCAAAGAGGCGAATATAGATGGCGTCTTGTCGCAGCAAACAACGAAATCGTTGCTTGGAGCGAAGGTTATACGACCAAACAAGGTGCTATTAATTCAGCGAATTGGGTCAAAACCAACGCAAGTTGGGCTCCAATCCGTGATTTAACTTAGTGTTAAATCACTCCTCGTCAGTTTTTTGATGAGCATTAACTTCTTTTATCTGCATAAACTTAACTTCCTGTTCATAGATTGGCACAAACTGATTGTCTTTTAACACAAATCTAGTTCTCAGTACTCCAGTAGAACAACATCTAGCGGAGTCATCAAAAAGTCTTTGTTCAACATAAAAACCGTTATTCGTGTCAGCCGGAATGATGGTTGCATCATCACCATTTGCTGAAAAAATAATCTTATTATCTTTCACAATATCAGCACTAGTTGAGCCACCACCTGCGCGGCAGTTGTAGTTTTTGTGAACAATTGCTTCGTCTTTGTTATCTCCATTAACATCAAAGTAATCAATTTTATAAATTTCTTGGTCGGGTAAAGTATAAGTTGTAAATGAGCCGTGCTTTTGATAGTTTTCTCTAGCCATTTCTACAGGCCAGTTTAAATCGCAATCTTCTTTTAGTAATTCAAGAGCTTCTTCTAAAGGCAAAGCTTTTAAATCTCTTGTAGAGTTGTCGTAATCAGTGAGGGTAATTTCAGCAACAGGATATGACTGGTAAACAGCAGTGTTGCTGAGTGATATTTGACTAAATTGACGAATATCACCTTCATCAAATTCTCTATAGTGATCTGCAGAACCCCAGCGGATATCATCGTAGTTAAAATAATTAACATCCAATAAGAGGGGCTGAAAGTTATCCTCAACGGTTTCTGATTTTACTTTATTGCTGGTTGGTTTTATCTGACCAGGCACTTCTTGGGTTTTGGGAGCAGTGAAGCGACCGAGTAAAAATGAGGGAAAGATTAAGGAGATAGTAACTATGATTTTTTTATTCATTTAGATGTTTTTTATCAGCTTAATTTCATCAT
>WFRK01000025.1 GCA_015486535.1 Candidatus Microgenomates bacterium
CAATCTATACGCCCTCACCTTCCAAAGTCATATTTATCAGACTAACACCTTATTAAAAATATTTCACCAAATCCTTACTCACCCGATTCCGTATTGGACAATCATTGCCGTCTCCGCTCTTGGTACCTTCATCTCCATCCATTTTGGAGATGAACTACTTGATAAAAGAAAACATCATGAGCGCATTTTTTATCATCGTCATAAAAATAAATATCGTTTCATTCTTTTTTCCTTTCTCTTCATTTTTGTCTTGATTATTTATCACATGGCCATGCAACAATTAGGAGTCAAATTATGAAAATTAAAAAGGCGCTGATTGCTGCGGCTGGTTTTGGGACGCGTTTTTTACCAGTTAGCAAAACAATTCAAAAAGAAATGTTGCCGATTATCAATCGACCAATTGTTGATTATGTTGTGGCTGATTTAGTAGCAGCAGGTGTAGAAGAAATTATCTTTGTTATCTCCGAACATAATTTGCAATTGATTCACTATTATCGTGAAAATAAACGACTTTTCCGTTACTTGAAGAATCGTCATAAGGTGGCCCTTTATGATCAAGTCGCTCAGTTGCATCAACAAGCAAAATTTACCTTTATTCGCCAACCGGACAGTGCCGCTTACGGTACAGCCACTCCAGTACAACTGGCTGAGAAAATGCTTAAAAATGAAAAAGCTTTTTTTGTTTTCATGGGTGATGATTTTCTTTTCAATGCTAACGGTTTTTCTGAATCAGAAGCGATGCTCAAGTTATTTGAAAAATCGCACGGCGCCGGTGTTATTACTTGTGTCGAGAAACCAAAAAAAGAGATTTCTCGTTACGGCGTAGTAAAGATGAAACAAAAAGATAATCTTCGTTTTCTTGAATCAATTATTGAAAAACCAACAATAGAAGAAGCGCCATCAAATTTAGTCAATATTAGCAAATATATTCTCACCCCCAAAATTTTTGCAATTATTAAAAAACAACGGCTCCATCCGAATTCACATGAACTTTATATTACCGATAGTGTCACTACTTTAGCCCGGTCTGATAAAGTAGCAATTTATACTCCTCGAGGAAATTATCTCGATGGAGGCAACCCAACTGAATGGTTAAAATCTAATCTCACGGTTGCCCGCCACCAACCGGAAATATGGGAGAAAATCAAACAACATTTAAAAACACTTGAGTAACTTCTTCTGTCAGCAGGTCCCGTGAATTGAGAAATTAATCCTTTATTGGATTTGCCTTGATTGGGTTGTTGATTATTCGCCGAAAATAACCACATAATATCCCCGAGCATGCCGGACGCAAACAGCGTTAAATCGAGGGTTAAGCTGCGCTTCACGATGACCGGCGGTACTGGAATCAAAACACCATTCAATAAGCGCGGTGCCTGTTTGAGCAATGAAACTATCACCTGTTGTCATATTCTTGCAGTATTGATAGGCCAAATTTTCACCAATTGTCCGACCACTATAACGTTGGATTGGTGCCGGCAAATGATCTTGATCAGCAAAATCTTTCTTGAAACCGGCGTGATGATCCAAACCACCGTAGGCTAAAAGATCTTTTACCCGTTTTTCTGCATATTCGCATAAATTTTTATCGACAATCAAGTGGTGTACTTTGTGATCATCACGATAGCGGTTTAGGGCTTCAACTACTTCTGTATCAGAGATGTTGGGAAAGATAATTTTTGTCGGTCGCACCGCTTTCTTCATATGTTTCACTGTTTTTGAGGTCATTTTTGGTTCAATTGGCGATACAATCGGTATGATTGTTATCGTTGCACTTGCGGTAGCTAAATCATTCCTTTGCTCCCCTGGATCGAAACGGGGTTTCGAAACAACGCTTTCTTTCAAACTGGGATCTAATTTGAAATAACGAATTAATGGTAGTAAAGCTGGCGGATAGTTGCCATGGCTCTGTTTCACGAAAACGGATAAAAGCAAACCGACAATAAAAAATAGGATGAAAAGTCTTAAAAAACGCCAAAAATATTTAAGCCACATGAATGTTATTTATATTCTTCTTGATAGATATCAACTGTCGTCAAAAATAAAATCATCACTAATGGACCATAAAGCAAACCCATAATTCCCGTCGCCGCTAAACCACCTAGAACACCAACTAACATTAAAGCTGGATGGATGTGCGCCTCTCTTGAAACTAAGACTGGTCTCAAAATGTTGTCCGTATTAGAAACAACCAAAAATTGCCAAAGTAAAAGTATCATCCCCAACCACCATTGAGTTGTAAAAAGATAGAATAAGGCTAATGGGACTAAAATAACTCCCGCTCCCAAGACGGGTAATAAAGCAAAAAGAAAAACTAAGACACTGATAATGATCGCTGCCGGTACCGCCAAAATAATCAAGAATATACTGGTCATAATCGCTTCAACAAAAGCAATTACCACAGAACCTTTAAGCACATCAGCAATCATTACTTGTGATCGACGAAGATAAGCATTAGTAGCTGCTTGACTTAGTGGACTGGCCTTGAGCAACCATGATTTTAATTTATCTAAATCAGGCAAAACATAAAAAAGTAAACTTAAAAAAATGAAAAAATTAATCACAAAATTGACTGATATTTGACCACCACTAAATAAAATACCAATCGCCCCATTAGTTATCGGAGCAACCATTTTGATAAGCGTATTTGTTAGTACTTGGTAATCTACAGTCAAATAAGAACCGATCAATGGTAAATGGACCACTGTTTGATTAAAATTGGCAAATAATGTCGCAAAATAATTAGACGTATTGACGATATCGACTGAACTGATAAGGTTGATTAATTGGTCAACAATTAATCTAAACATCCAAAACAGCGGCAAACCAATTAAAACCAGTGATAAAAGAATAGTGATAATGCTACTAATCCATTTAGAAACTGGCAAAAAACGATGAACTCTTTTATACATTGGCCAAATCACCATCGCCACAACCAAAGTCAAAAATCCGATTGCAAGAAGCGGCCGCAAAATAAAATAAGTCAAGTAAATGATAACCAAGGCAAAAACAAAAAATAATTGATTGCGGAAATGATCTTGATAACCCTCAACGCCGATCATTTTTTTTAATGAATTCATAATATAAACAAAACTATTTATTCGTACAAACCAGTATAGTATGACTTCTGAGCAAATACCAGTCTCAGCCGAACATTTTTTTTAGTTCAAGTATCAAAAATTAAGATTAAGTTGGTCGCTTGACAGATCATTCAAAGCTTTATCCGTATTATTAATGACTTTGTCAACATCACTCGCCTGCTTGATTGGCGGTGGTGTGGTCAAAACCTTTGTGTCAGGAGTCATCGTTGGTGTTGGGAGTGTATTTTGAACCTGAACTTGTCGCGTACTTGTTCGAGAGCGATCGGATGAAGAAGCTGATCGATGTTTCTGAAGTTGACAACCAACGAAAAAGAAACTGGCAAAAAGTAGAAACATAAAAGAGAAAAAAATCTTTTTCATAAACCTCCTTAAAATATTGTTACTTTGCAGTTAAAGTCGGTTCTCCTTTTTGTTGTTTGAGAGAGACTAACTGTTGTCTAATCTGTTTCAATTCTGGTCTGATTTCCGCAAAATAATACTGTCGTGACCTCCGTGCCTGTTGCCTAATTGAGCGAATTTTTTTTCTCATAGATCGAGTTTCTTGAGCAGCTGCTACTGGATTATTACAATCGTTTTGAGCCAAACTTTCCAGATTAGGTAACAAGCCGACGATATTAGTTTTCAATTTCTGATCCATTGCTTGCCAAGTAGCTAATTTTTGACGTAAAGAAGAAACATTTATACCTAAAGATTCAACTTTTAGTGCCACCTGATCAAGATAATGGGCAACCAATTGATAACGTCCTATCAATTGTTGGCTATGATTCTGATACTGTTGCAAACCGGTTTGGATATGAGAACGTACTCGTAAACAAACTTTTTCTCTTTGTTCTGCTTGAGCAGTAGCATTCTTGGACAAATGACCAATCCGGGCTTGTTTTATTAATTTTTGAGAGTTGGCTTTGAGATTCGGTGCCACTTGGCGTAATTGTTTTGCACCCGATCGGTTAAGTGGGCCGGTTCGTTGACTAAACCGACCTATTTGTTGAACTTGTTTTCCATTGCTTACGTTTAACTGTTTCGCCTGCTTGACAACTTGGAAAGATTTAGAACTCACAGCTTGAGCTGAAATCGCAAGCGAAAAGAATAATAATGACGCAAATGTAACCGCAGCTAAACGACTAGTTAATTGTTTCATCGTTGACCTCCTTTAGTATCACTAATTGTTAAACCAACTTAATTGTAGGTGACGAAAATATAAAGATCAATCGCTGATTTTCAATCCAAAGGTGGCATAATTCAACAACAAACTAAATAGATTTTTGCACTCCAGCTGACTATCTTGATCAAATCCAGTATAATGAGTCTCTTGGAGGTGTCGCACCTGCCTCCCGGCAGGCAGGTAGCGGTCAATGTTGATGGAGATAGATTGGCATTTGATAGTTTGGAGTGAACATTAAACTGGAGGTGTCGCATAGCGGTCAATTGCACTGGTCTTGAAAACCAGAGCCTCGCGGCTTCGTGGGTTCGAATCCCACCACCTCCGCCTTGAATACTGAGCATAGCAGAGGAATTAATTTGACAACATTGTCTGTATGGTTGTTTAATAAGGCTGAGACACAACTGAAATAAATTGAGAAAAATGTTTTGCCAAATTGAGTCAGACGAAAGAAAAAATGAACGAGAAAAACAGCTTAATTGAAAAAATATTTTTACTATTATTGATCTTTATTATTCCCTCAATTATTGGTTGGCTCTGGCATTGGCCGGCAAGCTGGTTGATGGCCGCAACAGCTTTGTCCATCATTCCTCTCTCAAAATATATCGGAGAAGCGACTGAATCTTTGGCTACTTATCTTGGCTCTGCTCTCGGTGGCATTCTCAACGTTACCTTTGGTAACGCCACCGAACTGATTATTGGCATAATTGCCTTACAACATGGCTTAACGGAAGTAGTTAAAGCCTCAATTACCGGTTCTATTTTAGGCAATTTGCTTTTGGTTACCGGTAGTGCCATCTTTTTAGCCAGTTTTAAACATAAAAAATTGCAATTTAACAAAACTGCCGCTCTTGCCTCTGCCTCAACTCTCCTTTTGGCCGTAGTTGCTCTAGCTATTCCGGCATTTTTTTATTCCACTGCTCCGGGAGTAAGTCGTGGCATTATCGAGGAACTGAGTGTTGCCGTATCCATTTTTATTTTGATTGCTTATTTAGGCAATCTTTTTTTCATGTTTAAAACCCACAAACACCTTTACCGTCAAACAGGTAAACAAGAAACACCCCAATGGAGTTGGCAAATAAGTGCTTTAATCCTTTTATTCAGTACTTTGTTGATTTCCCTTTTGAGTGAAATTTTGGTAGGTACCATTGAACCTGTGGTACGTTCTTTAGGCTGGACAGAGCTGTTTATTGGTGTTATTTTCATTGCCATCATTGGTAACGCCGCTGAACATACAACGGCGATTACCACCGCCATAAAAAATAAAATGGATTTATCGCTGCAAGTAACACTCGGTTCGGCAACGCAAATTGCAATGCTGGTGGCACCAATATTAGTATTAATCAGTTTGTTATTCAAAAAACCATTGGGGTTGGTTTTCCAACCATTTGAATTAGTGACCATTACTCTCGCCGTGCTGATCACTAATCTGATTGTTGAAGATGGAGAGGCTCATTGGTTTGAAGGACTGCAACTGCTGATTACTTATGGCATCATGGCGATCGCTTTTTTTCTCCATCCTTAAACAAAATTGTGGTATTCAACCACTTGAATATTAATGTGTGTATTTTGATTTAGATCTCATTTTCAATTTTTGTTTTAATTTTTGCATATCCGTCACTTTCGCTTGCGTGTGCACTCGAGAAAAGCCTTTAAATAATTTTGTCGCCTGAATTGGATCGGTTGCGCCAGTAATATAAAGTACTCTCTCTTGCGTCTTTTGCTTCAAAAAAGTCGCTCCCTTCCGTGGACCAAAACGAAATTTGCCCAATTGATAAGGATGCTGGAAACCATACTTGTCTGCATCGGGTCGTCGAATATTTTCTTGATACCAACGAGGATCAATGTGATTCCAAAAAGCAAATAAAATATGGGCATCAGGAAAATCATCCGTAACATAAATGAGGTCGTAATTATTCTTTTGGGCGGCAACATCGCGGGCAACCTGTCGGCCGATGGGATAAAATTGGCTCTCTTTCTGAAGAGGATAAATAAATAAAAAATCAAGCAAAAATCTAAATGTAAGGAACAAATAAGCCAAGCTATAGACAATAATTGAGATCAAACGCCAGTGGCTGTTTTTAATTAACCAAAAACTATGCTTCAGACCAAAAGCGGTCAAGAGAATCACAAACGGCAAGAGCACACTCAAGCGCACAGCCTGAGGTGTACCAACAATAACGGTGGGTATCGGTGAGAGCAGGAAAATAGCAAAGATAAGACGGCTAAGTTTATCGGTCCGTCGCATGAACCAAAACACCAAACCAAAAATATAGAATGGCGCTAAAATAAATAATAATTGACCATAACCGGGAGCATGAAGATATGGTAAGGCATCACCTTTGAGAAAAAGGAATTGGGGTGATAAGGCCGCTAAATAATTTTGACCAAAATGACGCATAAATGCGATGGGATAAGTAAAGGTGTGACGACAAACTTTATGAAGTGTATTTGGATCAATCAAAAAACAGAAGTTGTGCTTATCAAGTAGGAAGGCATTAATACCAACCCGTTGATCGATGAGGAGCTGATTAAATCTCACTGAACCAGAACCATTGAATAATTGTGTCATCCAAGGTAAAGCAAATAAAATGAGGCCAACAACAGTAATCATCAGTGTTTGCCGCCAATGACGTTGGCTAAACCAAACAAGAATAAGCAATAAAATTAATAAGATGATCACTAAGCGATAAGCCACGTAGGTATAAATTGTCAGACCAAAGAATAAACTGGTGGCCAGACTCATTAACCAATGGGCTTTCTTTTGTTTTAGTTGATAGATCAATAAATTCAAACCAATCATAAACAAAGCTAGAGCAAGATTAGACTCTAGAGCCATGCGTGAGAGATGTAGGGATCAAGGGCTGAAGGCCATGAGAATGGCGGCGATCAGAGCAGTGACTTCATCATTGAGCAACTGTTTTGCTAAAAAATAAATTGAAATAATCACCGATATACCCGCTAAAATTGATGGCAATTTGATCATTAATGGTGTGAGACCACCCAAGGCAATAAAGGGTACGACACTATAAATATAGACTGGTAATTTGAAATCACCGAAAGCTTGAAAAATGATGGGGTAACTTCGCCCCCACTCGTCTTTACCGGTTTTCAGAATCGAATAAGCGTTGTAACCGATGCTCATTTCATCATTTGTAAGACGCCAAGTATTTAAACGAAAGAGGCGAAATGCAAAAGCGAATAAAATTAATGTAATCAATAATAACCAATGATAACGCTTGAAATGAAGCTTTTTAGCTTGTTTTGTTCTCATACGTTAAGTTTGTTACCACCGGCCATTTCTTAATCTATCCATTTTCGCTTGGGCGTAAATCTGTATCGCCTCGCCCATGGCGCGTAAAATTACTTTGAGGTTGGCGCCGGTCGGATTACCCCAGCGCCGAGGATAATGGTTTACCGGCAGTTGCTTAAATTTCAGACCGTTCTTCTTTAACTTGTAGAGCATTTCCGATGAAACAAAGGCGCCATTCGATTCCAAAATAAGATCTTGAATCACTCGGCGATGAAACAGTTTGAAGGCACAATCGATATCCTTAACATGAATACGAAAAAGAATATCTACAAAAAATTTCAACAGCTTGGCATTGATGGCGCGGCGAAAACCCTCAGCTCGATTAGTACGATAACCTAAAATCACCTCATACTGATTGGTATAACGAACAAAATCAGCTAACTCTTGCAAATCAAATTGCAGATCAGCATCGGTAAAAAAAATCCATTCAAAGCGCGCAGCTCGAAAACCACTTTTCAACGCTGCTCCATAACCCTGGTTTTGTGGATGATTGACTAATTTAAGATTCCGATGCTTCTTTTGCCAAGTTTTCACAATCTTGGCGGTTTCGTCAAAACTGCCATCATTTACGACAATGATTTCAAATTGATGAGCTAATTGAGGAATAACGCGAAATGTTTCTTCAAGTAAGTGATTG
The DNA here is from genome assembly GCA_015486535.1 of Candidatus Microgenomates bacterium. GTDB lineage: Bacteria > Patescibacteriota > Microgenomatia > UBA1400 > PJMF01 > WFTH01. The sequence goes on from WFRK01000025.1 coordinate 8,211, forward strand.
ATGTTGGCTTCTTCATTATGGGCGGGAAAAAAAATGGACAATGAAGCTAATTTATTGGTCATAATCTAAAAATTTAAAATTATAAAATTAAGCAACGCATGAGGTCAATTCTATCACAAGCTTAAGTTGCAATTTGGACTAATCTTAAGGTATAGTTGAGTTATTGTGCTAAAGTCTGCCTTCACTGGAACTGAAAAAAAAACCACCACGGATTCTCAACCGAATGCAACTAAAGTGGCGGCGAATATTGACCAGCCTTTGACTCATTTGCCTAAACCGATACAAGAAGAACTGATCGCCGAATGGGTTGCCCCCTCACGTCCCTACAAAAAACATAGCCGGCAGTTTTTTAGCAGTTTGGCGACAATTGCTTTGTTGATAATCATTATTCTTATTTTCGCCAATCAAGTTATTTTTGCCTTAGTCATCGTTGCTTTAAGTTTTATGGTCTACCTACTTTTCACGATTGAGCCACAAAAAATTTACTACGCCATTACCACTTATGGCATTAGGATCGGTGAGGAACTCTACTTCTGGGAAGAACTGGGCAGTTTCTGGTTTGAACAAAAATACCAACAAGATGTACTTTTGATCCAAGTGGGCCGTTTTCCTCATCGTCTATCTTTGATGATTTATAAAGAAGATAAGCCACTGATTAAAAAATTATTAGCAGAAGTACTCGTTTTCCATCGACCGAAACCAACCGTTTATGAAAAATGGGCTAATTGGTTAGCAAAAACTTTTCCGTTGGAAAAAGAAACGCAACAAAATCAAAAAGCAAAACCATCAACGACAAAAACAAATACAAATCAGACAACAGAAACAAAATCAAAACCAGCATCTCAATCAGAAGTATCAATGGCGCAAGCGGCGACCAAGACTGAGCCAACAAAACCGATGGGAACAAAGAGGGAAACAACGATTCAAGTTGGTAAATCAAATCCGTTGCCCAACCAACCAACAAACGTTAGTCCGACTTCTTGATAATCTTTTTGCCACCCTTATACCATGGTGTTGCCATCAATATTGGTTGATAAACATCGTCTTTTAAATCGATACCAATCTCAGCGATTTCTGCTGCTGTCGGTGGCCGTTGTTGGAAATTAATCTCTTTGACACCACTTACCAAAGCAATCGGTTGCGACTCGGCTACCTCTCCCATAGTGAAAACCGCCGCTTGAGCAATACTTTGAGGGAGGTTAATTTTAGTCATGAGCATTTTCCGGCCAAACAAATCATCCTCTCCCACCTTGCTATTAATCGCTCGGAAACCACAGTGAGCCAAACTGTTACCAAAAACCCCCCAACGTAAAGGCATGGTGGTACTATCTGTGATCACCACACCAATCCGCTTGCGATTAAATCTCTTC
>WFRK01000026.1 GCA_015486535.1 Candidatus Microgenomates bacterium
ATTGATGGCGCTGCGATGCGTCAGTGCCGTGGTCAGTAATTGCTGATTTTTAAACAGAGGTATAGACATAACGATGTTTTTTATCCGAGCTCAATTTCTTCATCAATAATGTTGGCTAAATCGGCCACTGTAGCAATGACATCGTTGAGATCATGAGCCGATAGGTCAACGTCAAATTTTTGATTAATATGAGCAATTAAACGCTCAAAATCATCATCCAGAATGATTCCTAAATCATCATCCAAGCTTGAATCCGCCTTAATATTTTTTGGTTCATTGCCGGTAACTTCGGCAATTAACTCGACAAGTTGATTAAAAGTTTTATTTTTCATTTTTTGCTTCTTTCTGAACGAGTAACTTTCCCAATACACCGTTAACAAATTTAGGTGAACTTTCAGAACCAAACTCTTTCGCTATTTCCACCGCTTCATTAATCAAAACTTTAACGGGTGTTGACTGTACCATTGATTCAAACACAGTTGCCCGTAGAATAGCAAGGTCCAATTTATTGATTTGATCAATTGGTCTTTCGCGCGCGATAGTGGCAATTCGCTGATCAATTTCCTCTAAATGACTAAAGAAATCAGCAAGATAATCTCGTTTCCTTGGTTGATTAATCGTTACTTGAGAGGCATTTTTTGTGACAAAAGTGGCGGCAAAGATTTGCTGCATCAATTTAATTCTTTTTTGATGGCGGGAGTCAAGTCTCATTTAAAGTGAAATACCGATTTTTTTCATCAAAGTCATGACAAAACTTCGTTTATGCAACCCGACTTTGGCAACATTGAAATCCTTTTCTAGCTTTGGTCTATTGCCATGTCTTCGTTTACCGCGTTCGGCAGAAGTGATTTTATTTTTTGGTAATGCTCCCATTTTAGGCTCCTTTTATTAGTTACTTTTCCAATTATATCTGGAAAAATCAATTCTGACAATTCTAAAGCGAACCAAGATAAAATGCAAGCTTAGTTTAGTTGAGCTGTTCCAACCTTGATTTTTGGTGCCAAAAAAGAACTCCATGACTTTGGCAATTGTTGATAGATTGTTTGTGCTTGTTTAATCACTTGAGGGTCAAGCCAGTGAGCAAATTGGAGATTAGCCAAACCATGTTGATTGGTGTTAAAAATATCACCGCTACCTCGGTATTTTAGGTCAAGTTCGGCGATTTTTTGACCGTCGTGCAAGTGACTAAATTGTCTTAGTCGTTTAATAACTTGTTTCTGTTCTGCCTGACTAAAAAGAAAACAGTAAGCCGTTTGGCCCCGACGTCCCACTCGACCACGCAGTTGGTGCAAACTGGCGAGACCAAAACGTTCGGCCGATTCGATAATGATTATATTCGCCTGAGGTAGATCAACACCTACCTCGATCATTGGGGTGGCGATCAGGAGTTGGATTTTACCGAGACGCAAATCAGTCGTTGTTTGAGTTTGGGCTGCTTGAGACATGCGACCATGCAACATACTCATATTCAGGTGGGGAAATCTCTCTCGATACTCCGCAAAAACCTTCTTTACCGCTTTGATATTTTCTAAAGCACGATGATATGAGGGATCGATAAAAGGAGCAACCACTAGAGTAATGGTATTTGGTTGGTTGTCAAATTGCTTCTTCAGCCAAGAGAACATTTGTTCCCGTTTAGCTTCTGTTACCAAAGCCGTCTTGATTGGTGGTTTACTCATTGGTTGAGTCTTGATTAGGGAAATATCGACGTGAGCGAAGATTGTCAAAATCAGACTGCGAGGAATTGGTGTGGCCGTCATGTTCAGCACATGAGGATGATAACCCTTCAAATCTTGACTTCTTTGCCAAACGCCGAATTTTTGTTGTTCATCATATACAATCAAAGCAGGTTTGATTTTGTCTAATTGTCGAATCAAAGCGTGAGTGCCGATAAACAGATGGGGCATTTTTAGGTCATCCGCTTTTAATTTAGATTGGGCTGTCACCAACTTGATTGACAAATGGGGAAGAAGTTTCTTTAATTGTTGATAATGCTGCTGCGCCAGGATCACTGTCGGTGCAATTAAGACGGCCGCTCGACCTTGTTGCACAACTTGAGCGGCGACGAGACCGGCAACGACTGTCTTACCTGTACCAACATCACCCATAAGCAAGCGATTCATTGGATAAGTTTGATTCATATCATGATCAATTTCATCTAAGACTTTGAGTTGGTCGCCCGTCAACTTAAACGGTAAATGCTTTATCAATTGCTGTAATTGCACCGCTTTAGTGGGGATGACGATCGCTTTTTGCTGATATTTTAGATAATGTTTTGCCGCTTCCGAGTAATCAATAATTGCTAGCATCTCTTCCAGAGCGAGTCGTTGACGAGCATGAGTCACTTGGTTTGCTTTCTGTGGAAAGTGAAGTTGCTGAAAAGTGAGGTCAAGTCGCTGTTGATCAATTTCCCCTTCAATTAGTGCTTGAGTTGGGTGATCCACTATAGTATTACGCCATACTTGACTGACAACGTCCGGAATCTCAACCAAATGATGCAGGATTTGTTGCAAGATGCGTCTTAAAGTTCCTTGAGCCACATGTAGGCGGCTCGAATAGTAAGGGACTAATCGAGCGGTATGAATTTGTTCCAGGGCAACTCTCTCGCACTTGGGTTGAATGAGATTGCGATATTTAGGCGTGTAGTAACCGCTAAAGTAGAAAATAACTCCTTCTTTTAATTGATTTAAGATGTAGCGACTATTAAAAAAAATCAGTTTTATTTGCCCGGTTTCATCAGCCACCGTCGCAGTTTGGATCATTTTTGATCCACGACGAAATTGACTGACATTAATTACTTTAGCTTTGATGGTGATCAGCTTTTTTTTGGGCAATTCAATTGCTTCAGCCACAGTCATGAAGTGAGTGGCATCCAAATAACGTAATGGGGCAAATAAAAGCAGATCGCGCACTGTTTTTAATCCCTGCTCGGTAAATTTTGCCGCTAACCGCTCGCCTACTCCAGTGACGTGATGTAGCGGTGTTTCTAAAGTGTACATGATTAACTGACTCGTTGCTCACTTTCATTTGTATTTATGACGAGCGCACTGTTTTTTTATCCCCAATCTCAACTGAAAAGATAAAAGAGACCACCTCCCAAGAGACTAATGACCATGCCAATAATAGCGACAATGGCGAAAATTTTAATGAATAATTCTCGATGTTTTCTGGTCACGAATTTACCCCTTTCTAATTTAATCAACTTATTTGTTTAAGATTGAACCAATGTTTTTTGCCGATTTTGATTGTTTTCACTTGAGAAAGATCGACAAGATGATTAATATCAATTGGTTTTTGATCACTCGGCAATAGCGTCACGCCTCCTTGTTGAATGAGTCTTTTTAACTGGCTACTGGAATATTGTGGCAAACAACTGCGACAAATTGAAATCAATCGGTGATCATCAGTGCGAATGTCAATTGTAATAATATTGTCTGGTGCTTGTTTGTCTTGGACGGTGTTTTGCCAATATTTTGCTGCCTTGTCAGCCAGTGCTGGTCGATGATAAGTAGCCGTGATCGTCCAAGCTAACTTTTTCTTAAACTCCATTGGATTAGTACCAGCAGCCATTGCTTTTGTCATTTGATCAATCTCGCTCAAAGGGATGTCGGTGAGAAGCTGAAAATAGATGCTAATTTGTTCGTCGTTCAAGCGCATCAATTTAGCATACATATGAAGATAATCTTCGGTTAAAGCAATAAAGTTGCCATAACTTTTACTCATTTTTCGTCCATCAAGACCAGCAATAATCGGCGTAGTGAGAACCCATTTTTCTTTATTATGATAAATTTTTTGTAATTGACGTCCCATCATCATGTTAAATAATTGATCACTACCGCCAATTTCAAGATCAACATCCATGGCGACAGAATCATAGCCTTGGAGCATCGGATACATGATTTCATGACCGTGAATCGGTAGATTTTTCTTCAAGCGTGCTTGAAACATATCTCGCTCCATGAGCTGTTGGACGGTAATTTTGGCCATCAGTTTGATCACATCGGGCATTTTCATTTGATCAAGCCAATCGCCGTTATGACGAATCTCGATGGTGCTAAAGTCAAGAATTTTACTTGCTTGTTGACGCCAGTGACGAAAATTAGCTTCAATTTGCGCCTCGGTTAATTCTGGTCGGGTGCTGTCCTTGCCGGTTGGGTCGCCGATTTTGACCGTCCCATTACCAATCAATAAAATCACTTGATGACCGAGATTGGCTAGTTGCTGCAATTTTCGCAATACCACACCATGACCTAAAGTTAATAGAGAACCGGTTGGGTCAATGCCTAAATAAATTTTGATACGGCGTTGGCTCATCAGCTTAATTAATTGGTCCAGATCAGGCAGTATCTGTTCTACTCCTCGAGTGAGCACTTGACGAATTTTCTCTTTATCAGTGATTAATTTTGACATAATCTCCTTCATTCTACGTGATTTTTAGTTAATTTGCATGAGCAGTTGAGGGGAAAGCAGCGCTTGGTTTCAATATTTTTTCCATTATAATAGGATAGCTATGCGCTGCCGATTAAAACAATTTTTATCACGCATTGCTTCATTCCGAGAAAAAAAGACAATGTTTTTAGCAAAAATGAAGCGACGAAAACTTAGTCACAAAACTCGCTCACGCCAAGCAAGTAGTCGTTTGCAGACTGAAAAACGGAAATTAGTTTGGTTGAAACTATTACGTTGGTTTATTATTGCTGCCTTAGTGACGGTTTTGGCGCTTATTTTTGGTTTTATCTTTCTATTTGCTCGTTATGCTAAATCTTTGCCGGAACCAGGCAAGGTGGTCAGACATAACGGTTTCAGCACGAAAATCGTCGACCGTCATGGTAAGGTTCTCTTCAATTTATATAATGAGCAATATCGCGTGCCGGTGAAAATTGCTAATGTACCTCAAAGTCTAAAAGATGCGACAGTAGCGACCGAGGACAAGGAATTTTATTCTCATCGTGGTTTTGATCCACTCATTTTCATCCGGGCACCTTATTATTTGCTGACTAAGCGGCGGGTGGTTGGTGGTTCAACTTTAACTCAACAGTTAGTCAAAAAAGCACTTCTCAGTGATGAACGCAGTATTGCCCGCAAATTCAAACAAATTGTTTTGGCCCTAGAGATTGAACGCAAGTTTTCCAAAGATCAAATTTTAGAAATGTATCTCAATGAAGTCCCCTATGGTGGGCCCGCCTACGGTGTGGGTGCGGCGGCCAAGATGTATTTTGATAAACCGGTCTCAGATCTAAATTTGGTCGAATCGGCCATTCTGGCCGGTTTGCCTCAGAGACCATCAGCCTACTCGCCCTATTCCGGTAAAACCACCAAAGATGGTGAGCCGCTCTGGCAACTGCGGACGAAAGGTGTTTTGCGGCGCATGAGGGAAGACAAAAAAATTACCGCCGCCGCTTATCAAAATGCTTTGGCGAGTTTGGATAAAGTAAAGTTCAAACGGGGCATTGGCGGCATGAAAGCGCCCCATTTTGTTTTTTACGTGCGAGATCAATTAGAACAGATGTTTGGCCCGGAAATTATTAGCCAAGGTGGTTTGACCGTTAAAACAACGCTTGATCTAGACATGCAACAAAAAGCGCAAAAGATTGTCAGTGAGGAAATTGATAAAGTCGAAAAATTAAATATTACCAACGGAGCGGCAATGATGGTTGATCCTAATACGGGAGAAATATTAGTGATGGTTGGCAGTCGCAATTTCAAAAGTAATAAAATTGATGGCCAATTTAATGTTGCTGTCAATGGATTAAGGCAGCCAGGTAGTTCAATTAAACCGGTAGTTTATTTGACACTGATGAGACGACTCGGATTTACACCTGCCAGCATGATGATTGATGTGCCCACCGTCTTTCAGCAAAATGACAAAATGAAGCCATATAAACCGAGGAATTATGATGGTAAATTTAGAGGCCCGGTTCCTCTACGCTACGCCTTAGCTAGTTCCTTGAATATTCCGGCGGTAAAGGCGATTGCTAAAGTTGGCATTAAACCCGTACTGAATCAAGCATACTTAATGGGTTTCAAAACATTAGAACCAACAAAGAAAAATCTCAGCCGTTTAGGTTTGGCGGTTGCTTTGGGAGGTGGTGAGGTTCATTTGATCGATTCTGTGAGCGCTTACAGTGCTTTTGCCAATGGTGGCCACAAAGTTAAGCCTATCTCAATTTTAGAAATCAAAGATAAAGATGGTCAGGTTATCTATCAACAGGACAAAGTGTTGAAAAATGAGTTGGTGATGACCCCGTCAGAAGCATTTCTGATTGATAGTATCTTATCTGATAATCAAGCGCGCTCACTCGCTTTTGGTCTTCATTCACAACTGAATATTAGTCCCGACATTGCGGTCAAAACCGGTACGACCAATGATCAACGAGATAACTGGGCCATCGGTTGGAGTCGTCAAGTTTTGGTGGGTGCTTGGGTTGGAAATAATGATAATAGTGCCATGAAACGAGTTGCTTCTGGTGTTTCTGGAGCAACACCAATTTGGCGGCGGATTATGCTGTTGGCGATAAAAAATGGTTATAAGCCATTACCGTGGGTTAGGCCGGACAATGTAGAAACAGTTACGGTTGACAAGATTTCTGGCTATCCCGAACATGATGGTTTTCCTACCAGAAAAGACTTTGCCATCAAAGGGACCCTCCCCTCTTTGCCTGATCCTTATCATACGAAGCTAAAATTATGTCGTGGTCAGGAAAAATTAGCGACTGATGCTCAAATTGCCGCCGGTGACTATGATGAAAAAGAATTCATCATCTTGAAAGAAAAAGATCCCTACAGCACTGATGGCCGTAATCGTTGGCAGGAAGGCATTGATGCTTGGATTAAAACTAACGCTGATCCGAAATATCATTATCCAACGGAGTATTGTGGTGATCAATCAGCGATTTATTTGGAACTTAAACAGCCGGAGGATAAAAAGAATTATGCTCATGAATCCATTCCGTTTGAAATTCAAGCTGATGCGGGCCAAGGGATTCAAAAAATTGAAATTTATGCTAATGGGAAGTTGATCAAAACAGTTGATGATCATCAATTTAAAGGTGACTTAAAATTGACAGCCAACAGGTACGAAGTTTGGGCCAAAGCTTATTCGCGCGATGGTAAAACGAAAGAAAGTCATAAAAATCAGATTGGCACCGGGGGTGTTACTTGGAATGAACCCAGTCCAACACCAACGCCATTACCGACAGCGACCTCAACGCCAACACCAACCTCAGCCCCAACTCCCACAGTTGGCCCATCACTCTCTGCGACACCAACGGCGACCCCAAGCCCAACAGCAGAACCAACAACCACGCCTTAAGAAATTGATCTTTTTTTTATTGATGACTCATTGATTATTAGTGGTTGGCTGTTATTTGAGTAAGACTAATTGCAAGCACAAGTGTCATTAAGCCAGCTGACTGGGTGACCAGATAATGATCGAGACTTGCCAGGGGGATGATGGCAAATAAAATAAGCATCAGTGCCCTGTTTAAACTCATTCGCGAGGAGAGAAAATACCCGATCATCGCAAATAAACTTAAACCTAGCAGACCACTTTCAGCAAGTAATAATAAACCAAGATGATGGGCCGGTTGAGGGAAGCGAACAATCTCATTTGCATGACTGAAGCGCTCGACATGAACAGTAAAATTATCTAAACCCACTCCAAATATAGGTTGTTGTTGCCACATTTTTAAAGCGGCTTCATTCAATAATTGGCGGCGAAAAAGTGATGGATTGTGGCGATAAATCTGACTGCTCCAGGCGATCAATCCCGGCGTAAGTAGAAAAAAAATTACTGCTATGACTAAAGTAGGTTTGAGCCATTTTGGCTGATAACGACTGAGCCACCAGCCAATGAGAGCAAAAATCAGCGCTAAACCGGCCGAAATTGAAGTGGTAATTCCCAGAATGATGATGACTATTAGTAGAATGAACCAATTGAATCTGCTTCTGGATCGGGTAGCCAACAGTAACCAAAGCAGGCTATCAATGACGATAATACCTGCCAGGATATTGGGATGGGCGGTCGTACCATAAGCGAGAACTTTTTCGCTACCCATAAAATTACCTCTAGCGAGACCAATTGGTTGACTGAGGTTGGTTTCTCCTAAAAATTGATAAGGCAGAAATGATTTCTGATAATGGAATTGATAAAGGGCGATAAAAAGTTGAAAAACAATGGTCACAATCAGGCTTAATTTAATCAGTGACAAGGCCTTGGGTTGCAATCGCGGGAGTCGCACTAATGCAAGGGCAAAGAGAGCTGCCTCAATCAGTTTGGCTAATCCATAAGCAGAGGCGAGTAGATTGCTGGTGAAGTATTGTCTCGCCAGGAAAAATATCACCAAACTAACAAAGAGCACCATTACACTTGTCACCCGCTGATATTCTTGGTGCCATTTTTTCCACCAATTATCCCTTTTTAGCCAAAAAATTGATGTCATGATTATGAAAGCAAGAATGAAGATATCATGAAGATAGATTTTTGGGATCAGATAATCAATAAAAAAACCGTTAACGTAGGCATGATTGAGGCTTAATTTGAGAAACAAATTAATCGGCAGGGTGAAAATAATCAATCCGAGCAAGCTAGCCCAGATGAGATCAAACGAGACTGATGGTGATTTTTTTTTCATTTTTAGATACCAGTCTGATAGGTCTAAGTTTTATCATTTTTAGCACTTTAATCGTCTAAAAATGACTAAACCTTGCCAACTAACTCAGCTGGGAATCGTTGTTTGACTCTATGCACAATTTTTTGCCTGATGGGCATAATATCAGGGGCAGCAAGATTATTTTGTGGATCAAGATAGGTCAGTCTAAAACTGTAGCGTTGTTGATAAACATCTTTCAACTCCACTTGGTGAATTAAGGGAGAAGTTTGTTTGATTGCTGCAATCAGATCACCGATTTTTGTATTTTTGGCGATTTCAAAAGTAAGATCTTCAATCAAGGGCATCGTTTTTGCCAATGGTTGGTAATGGGGTTGACTTTGGGCCACTTGAGATAAACTATTTAAGTCAAGTTCGGCATTGATCAAACCGATGCTTGAAGCTGGTAAGGTGATGTTACTGGCGTTAATTATGCCCAAAGAATGATGTTTTTGTTTTTTGAAGGCTATTATTTCTGCCTGCGTGTTATTTTTGTTGGTGATGAATTGATAGTCTTCAACAAATAGGTAGTCCAAGAGGCCTTCTATGATGCCTCGAGCACGGCGATAATTTGACCGAAAACTAAAAGCCAATTTCATTTGTTCCTGAGGCAATTGAGTTTCTTGTCCCGTTGGTCGATAAATCTTAGCAACTTCGAATAGTTCTAAATCAGTTGATGTGGGATTTTCAGCGATAACTTGATTAAGTGACGGCAGTAATGAGCGTCTCAAGTAAACCTTATCTTCCGTCAAAGGATTGGCTAATTTTAGGTGGTCCTTTAGTTGGTAACCGGATTTTAGAGCCTGTTTCTCACTTACCAATGAATAGGTATAGACTTCTTGGAGTCCAACGAGGCTGAGAAAATTTTTGATTTTTTCTTCTAAATCAAAGTAAGCGTCGTCCGGGCGTTTTAGTGGGAGCGTACCACCCATGATTTTGTTTGGGATATTGTGATAGCCATAAATACGGGCTACCTCCTCAACAAAATCAACTGGTATCGCTAAATCCTGCCGGTAGGTTGGCGGTGAAATAAGCAGTTGTTGCTTCTCTTGAGTTACTTTACAGCCAAGTTTAGTCAAAATCGAAATAATTATTTTTTGATCTAAACTGAAGCCGAGATAACGTTGAAAGACTGCTAAGGGAACCGTGATTGTCTTCATTGATTGTGGGTGAGGGAAATAATCGTAGAGATTGCTCGCAATTTTTGCACCGATGATTTGTTGATAAAGTTTCAATGCGAAACTGAAGGTTGGTTCGGCTAGGTGAGGATCAACATTTCTTTCGTTTAATTCTGCTGCAACGGTGCGAATATCATGCGTCATCGAACTAAATCTCACTTTTTTAGCATCAAGATTTTCAATCCAAAAGAGAATGTTTTTTGTATTTTGATCGACTGCCGTATTGAGCGTACCCTTGATTGCCGGTAAATCGATGATCGTACCATCTTGGGCACGAAAAATCACCTCTCCACCAACAGTGGTGTATCTCTCGCCGTCGAGAGTGGTGAATGATTCATTTTTCTTGGCGATATCAATGATAATTTTGCCACCAAGATTCATCATTTTATCGTAATCAAATGCATGGCAGGGATGGCCGAGTTCATGAGTGACGTAGTTGGTGATGTCAATGGCCGCCCAATGAACATTTTGATCGATTTGTCGCAAACGTTTAGCCATCCATTCCGGTGTGGCCGTCGGTTTAATTTGACTGAGAACAACAGTAGTAATGCGTTTAACAGCCGCTAGTTGATGACTGATCTTTGGTAAGGGAAGCAGCTGAGTTGTTGTCGGTTGCAACTGACTAAATTTCATGAGATGAAGTGGCTTGAGTTGGGCTGGAATTTTGGCATGATCTAAGATAACCGCGGCCTCACGAGCAATCCCCCTAACACTCATACTATCGACTCGATTTGTCGTTACCTCAATATCGTAGACAGTTTCACCCTCTTTTTCTTGAATACGTTCAACTGAAGGACCAGCGAGAGAAAGTTGCTTCCTGATTTGTTCCGGAGTGGCTTTGGTCTCTAGGTGCTCAAGTAGCCAATGATGAGGGATTAAAATATTCATAGCTAAAACTGTTCCAAAAATTTGACTTTATTATTATAGAAATGGCGAATATCGTCGATATTTAGTCCTTCTCTCAGAGTATAAGTTCTCTCCACGCCCCAGCCAAAAGCAAAACCAGTGTATTGATCCGGATCGATACCACCAGCTTTGAGAACATTGGGATGAACCATACCTGCGCCGCCAACTTCATGCCAACCGGACTTGCACAATTTGCATTTTTGGCCATTGACGAAACCAGTGCCATGACAAATATGACAGCTAAAATCTACTTCAAAAGACGGTTCGGTGAAGCGGAAGTGAAATGGTCGAATGCGTGATTTTGCCTTTGGACCATAAAATTCTTTAGCAAAATAGTCCAATGTTCCTTTTAGGTGTTGGATGGTAATACCTTTATCAATAACCAGGCCTTCAAATTGATGAAACATTTGTGTGTGTGTTGCGTCTTGTTGGCGGCGGTAACAACGGGCAATATTAATCATCCGAATCGGCGGTTTACCCAATCGTTCCATTTCTCTCACCTGTCCGTTGGAAGTATGGGTTGTCAGAACCAACTTGCCCCCATCAATCATCTTCGGATGCCGTTTTGTCAATTGCTTGGGATCATAAGCAACATTTCCAGTTGTGTCCGGTCGGTCGATGAAGAATGTCTCCCATTCATCACGAGCAGGGTGATTGGGGGGCATGTTCAGACTTTCAAAAACATACCAATCCCAGTCAACTTCAGGGTAACGGACGCGAATAAAACCAATTCTCTCGAAAATACGACTGATTTGATTAATCGCTTGCGTAATTGGATGAAGATGACCGACCTTTGGCTTATTGCCCGGTAAACTAAAATCAATTGACTGTTGAGTGGCCTGATTTAGCGGCGCAGTCGCAGCAATATTTTTTGTCAAATCTCGCTTAATTTGATTAAGCAACTTGCCCGCTTGCCCCCGTTTCTCTGAGGGTAGTTGTTGGATTTGTTTGGCTAATTGAGTAAACAAACCCTTTTTACCAAAGTAACGGGTTTGATCAATCTGGCCGCCAGTCAAGTCAGCGGCGAATTGATTTAAAACGACCTTAGCTTGTTGATTAAATTGATCGATGGTCATAAAAGTAATTTTTTTATTTTAGCTTCATCACTCTCGATTCTATTACCATTTATTGTAGCAACGATTTAAAAATCTTGCTCAACTAAAAAACCCCGCGGATGCAGGGTTTAGTTTTTTTGTTTTTTTAATTGCCTATTTACCCTGCACTTTTGCCACTAATTGACTAAAGATGTCGAAATGATTGACGGCCAGATTAGCCAACATCTTTCGATTTAAGGAAATTTGATTTTTTTTGAGTAAATGAATGAATCGTGAATAGATTGGTGCCTGGTCAATTTGAGTTAATCCTGCTTTAACTCTCACAATCCAAAGTCGGCGGAAATCTCTCTTACGAAGTTTGCGACCAATATAAGCATATTGACCTGCATGGAGTAACGCTTCATGAGCGCGCTTATAAAGTCGATGATTAGTGCCCCGAAACCCCTTGGTTAATTTCAGTACTTTTTTGTGGCGTCGGCGTCTGACCACGCCAGTTTTTACTCTTGACATATGGATACTCCTTTATCAGGCTAAACCGAGCATGCGTTTGACTTTTCTCGCCCATTTACCCTTCACTTCTACTAGCACTTTACCGGCTCGTAAAGTGCGTTTACTTTTTTTTCTGAGTAAGTGTCGTTTATTTTGTGACCGCCGCAATACCTTGCCGGTAGCGGTGATCTTAAAACGTTTCATGGCACCTTTTCTCGTTTTTTGTTTATTTTTTTTCATGATTTTTCCTCGGCATTAATTGGGTAATAAGTTTTCTACCAATCATCTTTGGTGCCATCTCAACACTGGCAATATCCTCGACACGAGTGATTACCTGAGCGATGACTTCTTCGCCAAAATTTTTCTTTGTAATCTGTCTCCCTTTATAGATTAAACTGAGTTTGACTTTATTACCTTTATTCAAAAATTGTTTCACCCGTTTAATTTTCGCTTCCAGATCACCTGCGCCGATAAACGGTTTAAATCTGACTTCTTTTACTTCTTGAGCTTTTGCTTTCTTGCGACTGACTGATGCCTTCTGCTTTAGTTGATATTTGTATTTTGATAGTTCAATAATCTTGGCAATTGGTGGATTTTGCTTTTCATTAATCAAAACCAAATCTTTGCCTTCACCGTAAGCTTTCTTGATGGCGGCACTGGTCGACATCACTCCCAAAGCACCCGTCTCATCGTCAATGACACGTACTTCACTGGCACGAATCCTGCCGTTAGCAGTGATCTTAAAATTTGCTTGCCTCCTACTTCTTTTATGTCGTATCACTTAAATTTTTGTTTTATACTTTGTTTGGACAGTTATTTACTGTTTACTGTCAATTAATTATCAGAGCTGACATTATAACATGATAAATGAAGTTGTGTAGAGGTTTAATTATTGCTATAATTCAGCCCTGTCGTTCTTGAAAAATAAATTCATTTATAAGACTGTATCTAGTGATAAATGAGTGAGGAGAAGCGTTCGGTTGGACAAATTGAAGGAACAAGAACAGTATAGGGCATGTAGCTCAGTTGGTTAGAGTGCCACGTTGACATCGTGGAGGTCCCTGGTTCGAGTCCAGGCGTGCCCACTATTGGGGGATTATTTATCAACTGCCACCATAAGCATTGCTTCTTTCATGATGCATCATGTCAAAAACAGTGCTTGTTTTCTCTGACTTAGTGCCAGCAATTTCTAGGCCCGGTCTTTTACCTTTTCTCGCCTTTTTCTTTTTACTTTTGGCATTCATTTGAGTTGCCCAAGTGCGAGCGCTACTAATTTTTTTTCTCAAGAGGATGATTAATTGCCGGAGTTTTTGAAAGAAATTTAAGTAGTAGGCCCCGTTTTCCCCCGGATCAGTTACCTGACTCAATAAACTAACTTCAACCTCTTGATGAAACTTTTTGACGTCCTGCACCAATGCTTGAAGCTCTGCTCTGAGTTTTTCAATTTGTTTAGCGACTTCCCTTTTTCTAGCACTAAAAACGTCGGTTGTTTCAACGGGATTAATGCGTTCATGCAATTTTTGACGACGTCTTTTCTTCTCCGCTTCCAATAGGCGTTGTTGTTGCTCACGCCTTAAGCGATCTGTTTCCTGTTGTTGTCTCGCTTCGGCTGACAGTGGTGGTTGCATCAGACCAGAGGAAAATGTCTGAGCCAAGTCAGCCTGACTCGCATTTGGTCTGCCGGATATTTTTTCTGTTTCTGATAGCGCGCGCGCAAAGGGGTTGACAGATCCCTGATAGTTTTGGTTTGTTGATGTTTTCGTTAGTGCCGGTTGCATAACAGAAAAAGCATGCTTGATGCTGTTTGACTAGGTTTTTACTAGAGAAAAATCATTATAGGTCTTTTTGGTGGCACTGTCAAGTAAATGATTCTCTCTTACCTTAGGTTTAACAAAAAAATAAATCGATCAAATTGCCAACAAGTGTTTTACCATTTTATCTCGTAGCAGTAACTCTTTCACATATTGGCGGTAGTTGGGTTCTGCTTTATGAATTTTCATTGCTTGATCGGCTGTTTTATCAAAATAAACATCAAGTTCTTTGTCGTTGATTGTCAATTTTTCTTGTTTGGCAATGGCATCTAGAATAAACATCAACTGCATTTTACCTACAGCCTGGGTGGCCAAGTTATTTGCCAATTGACGTTGATCAGTGCCCATTTGTTTTAAATAAGCGTCAAACTCAATTTTTGCTTGTTTTAACCGTTGTATTAATTGATCTAGTTGGTATTCAACTTCGCGGGTGATTAATAATTCCGGCACTTGTGGCCTGATCGTTTGAATGAGAGCGCCATAAATATGATCAAGTAAGTGTTTCTCATCCAGTTTTTGTGGTTTCTCCGTCTGAGATTGGTGAGTTTTTTTTGCTGCTTGTTTCGCTTTTTTAGTAATTTTACGATAATTTTTGACATCGATGGTTGGTTTTTCTGCTACTTCAATTTTAACCACGACATCGTTCCCTTTCGCCAAGGTAACTGGGGTGATTCGAGGAACAGTCAAGGGTTCTAATTTACGTTTTTTTATCTCAACTAAATAGACATCCGGCAAAACTTGTTGCAGTGCCTCTTCAATTAACTTTGTCGTATCAATATTTTTTTCAGCTACATCGGCTGGAACTTTGCCGGTGCGAAAACCGGCGAGTTTCAGTTTTTTGGCTGCTTTTTTCAGAGTTTTTTGATAAGCGGAAGCGACTTTTTTCCAGGCGATTGTTGTTTCAAAAATCGTATTACCAATGATAATCGGTGGTTGCTTAGATTTTTTTGATTCGTTATTTAAGCGGCTTTTCTTAGTTTTTTGGGTTTTTTCTTTGATCATAATGTGTTAAATTATAGCAGAAAAAGTAGTCTTAAGTGACGGAAAGTTTTTATGTCAAAAAATCATCACAAACCAGTTTTATTACATCATCTGAATGATTATGCGCCGAGTGGTTTGGAATTTGCCGAGATCAAAACCAGGTTTCTTGAACATCTAAATGAACCTCAAGCAGTTGTTGTGCAAGAAACGGCCATTCCGGCTTTAGATACAATCGCTTTAGGTTTTGTAACCGGCCAATTGGCCTTTGCACCTTATGCCGGTCAAATGGTGATTTATGGTAACTGTGCTCCAAGGAGAAGCAGTCCTAAAGCACAGAAAAATAATATCGATCATGGTATCAAGTATGCTCGCTTAAGAAATGGGGTGGAAATAATTAATGTTTATAGTGAATATGCTTTCGGTTTTATCAAAAGCGAGATTGAGGTGTTTCATAGTCTAAATGTGCCCAATCAAGGCTCACAATTTCGTTCGCGCGACTTTTTTCCTCGCGCGGTAGCGAAGATCATTAACGGTAATTATGAAGATTTAGCTGAGCCACTCGATCCGGCCGATATTCCCGATGTGCCTCATAATTTAATTGCCTGGACTGATGGTTTTGGTAATTTGAAAACGACGATGAGACTGTCGGATATAAAGAAAATGGGGCTTAATCCCGGTGATAAGGTTCAAGTAATTCTCAACGGTGTTAGCATGCTTGGGGTTGTTTCTCTTGGTGGTTTTCAGGTTGACCGAGGAGTCTTGGCGATTAATGCCGGTTCAAGTGGTTACGATGATCCTTTCATCGAGTTATTTTTGCGGGTCCATCAAATGAAGGAAAAGACTGCAGCAGTGCGATTTGATTACCCTGAGGGAGGAACGGAGTTTGAAATTAAGAAGTTAGGAACGAGAGCAGAATAGTTGGGCGTTGCCTACGTTAATCGACAAATAAGTTACTTCAAGGTAAAATAGGCCTACTTTGGTAGATAAAGCTGAAATTGATTTTTGCGGTCGCATAGCTCAGTTGGTTAGAGTGCTCCGTTCACATCGGAGAGGTCCCTGGTTCGAGTCCAGGTGCGACCACCACTTCTCTTTCATTTGGATAATGGGCACGGTACCGGAGTGGTCTAACGGCGAGGTCTGCAAAACCTTCGTTCACGGGTTCGAATCCCGTCCGTGCCTCAAAGAAATTGAAAGTTGAAAATTAAAAGTGAAAAATGTTAGCTCTCGTTTAATTTTATTGAGATTTATGCTTTAAAGGACTTTTTGCAGGGCCGGAGGGATTCGAACCCCCACGAGCGGTTTTGGAGACCGCCATGCTACCATTGACATCACGGCCCTACGATTTCAAGCTCAAAATTCTAAATCCAAAACTTAATCTGTTAGCCAGCGGATCAAAGCTCTAAACTTGTGGGATCTATTTTACCTCAACCTATGCCAATTACCAATTGGCAAGAGTTGATTTGTCAATTAGTGAAACAAACTCAGTGTTGTTTGTAGATTTCTTTGTGTGTGCCTAAATTAAAAAAATACGGCATATTATTATAAGTGAAGACTAACCTGAAATCTTTAGTTACAGATAAACTCCAAACATTGTTTAAGTTACCGGAAAGTTTATGTAGCCTAAGAGATGGATGTTTTTGGTTTTGTTGAAAAAGCTCAAGCTTTGTTAGTACTTTTTGTGCTGATCTAGGGTTTGTCTTTTTTAGTTTTGCCAGTTTTTGACTAAAGTTCTTACTAAATTTCAGTCGTAGAATGGGTTGCATTTTAAATGTGTTTTGTAAGTTTTTGTTTAAAGATTGGCAAAAAACTCCTTTAGATCAGTGACAACTATAGCTTTATCTTGTTCTTTTAAAGCCTTTTGATAACTTTTTTCTACCATCTCACTTGCCTGATAAGTAGGGTAAATAGAGTCCTTAACATCGGTGATTACTAGGTGTCTTAGGTAGGCGGAAAGGCTGAGTCCAAATTGACTAGCTTTAGATCTTGCCAAGCCATAAAGCTCCGTAGGTAAAGTAACTTTTATTTGACTAGAAGGTGATAAAGTTTTGACTTGCATGACCTAATCATAGCACTAATTAGGGACTGATCAAGGACTAAATTGAGATTTTTAGTTAAGTGATTGATGTTAAAATATGTTTATGGCAAAAAACAAACCCAGAACCTACTACATCAAGACTTATGGTTGTCAGTATAACAAGGCTGATTCGGAGAGAATCGCCGCTGATTACCAAGCGCGTGGTATGGTTGAGATTGACAACTGGCGCGAAGCTGATGAAGTTGTGATTAATACTTGTGCTGTGCGCCAGTCAGCAGAGGATCGAGTTCACGGATTTTTGAATAATATCAAAATTTATTTAGCTGAAAATCAAAAGCCGAAGCCTAAATTGATTCTAACTGGTTGCATGACTCATTATGGAAGTGAAAAACTTTTGGAGATGTTACCAATGATTGACGAAGTTTTGCCGGTGAATGAAGTTGGTTTTAATTATCAGGCTTTGCGCAAGGACAAACATCATGCCTTTGTGCAGATTTCGACCGGTTGTAACTCATTTTGTACTTATTGTATTGTGCCTTACTCTCGGGGGCGAGAACGGTCACGTCCATTTGCGGAAATAATCAAGGAGATAAAGTTACTGGCTGATCAGGGCTATACGGAAATCACTTTAGTGGGGATGAATGTTAATTCTTGGGGATTGGAAAAAGTGGGTGTGCCCTTAAGGAAGATGTTGATGGACCGAGGGAAAAAGATTTTACCGAGCGACTTACCGGAAAATGCCAGTCAATATTTGAAACCAAATGGTACACCACCATTTGTAAAGTTGCTACAAGCGATTTCCGAATTTGATCAGATTAAAAAAATTCGTTTTTTAACTAGTAACCCGTGGGATTTTCACGATGAGCTAATCAAGGAAGTTGGCAAAAATAAAAAAATCGATCGTTACGTGCATTTGCCGGTTCAATCTGGCAGCAATAGTGTGTTGCAACGGATGAATCGCGGTTATACGCGTGAAAGTTATTTGACTGTGGTCAAAAAGTTAAAGCAAGCTGATGAAAACATTACTATCGGCACCGATATCATTGTTGGCTTTCCGGGTGAAACAGAAGCGGAATTTCAAGAAACGGTGTCCTTGGCGAAACAAATTGATTTCAAAATCGCTTTTGTGGCCATGTACTCACCTCGACCAGGTACCGTTGCTTGGCGACTTTATGAGGATGATATTCCACACAAAGAAAAGAAACGCCGTTGGCTTATTTTGGATCGATTAATCAACAGGAAACACCTTAATGAACGACCGAAAATTGTCTGATCAATTAACCCGGTTGACTAAACCAGAACGGCCTATTTTTGCCGTTATTGGTCCAACCGCTTCCGGCAAGACGAGTCGCGCCTTGGCATTAGCCGATAATCTATTGGCTGATTACCAGGGTGTTAATTTAATTTCGGTCGATTCACGCCAAGTTTATCGAGGTTTAGAAATTTTGACCGGCGCAGATGTACCTAAAAAATTTAAGCAAGTAGATAATTTCAGTCTCCTTCCCCACCCTTTTTATCAACACCAAAAAAAGTCAATAAGACTGCATGGCATCAGTATTGTTGATCTAAAAAAAGATTGGTCGGTGAGCCATTTTCTCGATTTTGCAAGCTACATCATTGATTGGTCGGTTAAACACAAGCGGGCGGTAATTTTAGTTGGTGGTACCGGCTTATATCATCGCCAATTGCGTTTACTGCTTGAAGGCAAAGAGATGATTGACGTGCCACCAAACCCAGAGATTAGAGAAAAAGCGGAAAAAATGTCGGTACGTCAGTTGCAGAATTGGTTGAAAGAAGTTGACAAAGAGAAATTGGCGAGGATGAATCAGTCTGATAAAAATAATCCGCGCCGGTTAATTCGGGCAATTGAGATAGCAAGCACCCCTTTACCTTCCAGAATTTCATTAAAGACCCAGTGGCAGAGGAAATTTGACTATCAAATGATATCAGTTTTTCCGGACAATCTTGATCAGTTAAAAGTAAAGATTAGAAAACGAGTGATCGGAAGATTAAACAATGGTGTTGTTGAGGAAGTAAAACACTTGTTGAGACTTGATTTATCTCCTACCAGTCAAGTGATGACCACGTTAGGTGTGCCGGAAATGAGGCAGTTTTTGATTGGTAAGTTGACAAAGGCAGAATTAATTGATCTATGGGCACTACATGAATTCCAATATGCTAAAAGGCAGCTGGTTTGGTGGAGGAAACACCTGTAGCTAGAACAGCCATGCATCAAAGCTTTACTAGCTTGATGAGTAAAACCAACATAGATTATTTAGTCCTTTAAGTTTTCTTGAGAATAATGCTATTTTATAGTATAATTATCTCTGGTTGTTCAGTCCAGACGATGGCCTCAGTTGGTTTATCCAACTGGGGAGGAAAGTCCGGACAGCAAAGCGCGGGGTGCCCGGTGAAAACCGGGGCTTTCGACTCAAATCGAAATGACAGTTAGAGCCACAGTGACGATCCGGGTAGCGCCGGGTGAAACGGCCCAAGCGATTGGGGTTTCGTTAAATTGTGAGATTAAACGAAGGCAATCCTCCCTGCTGCAACCGCCGAACTTCACCACAATGCAAGCGCTTGTTTTCTTGGTGATAAGGTCGCGGGCATAAGATAGATCATCGTCTGAAACACAGAATCCGGCTTATGGACTGGACGACCACCTCTTTTTAGGTTATACTAAACACCGTATAATATACTATTAACTCAAGGAAGTTTTTATGCTAACTGCTTTCAATACCCAAGTCTATTTTGAGCAGATGTTCTTGTTTTTGCCCAAAATTATTTTTGCCTTTTTAATTTTAGTGATCGGCTTTCTTTTGGCGCGCTTTTTTAAACATTTAACCAGTCGTCTATTGGCAAATGTTAATTTAACGACGATGGTTAAAAATACCCCTTTGGGTGAGTTTCTTTCCAGCAGTCACTTGATGGATAAAGCTGATCGCATGCTAAGCAACCTGGTTTATTGGTTAGTTTTGTTGTTGGTTGTTTATTTAAGTGCTTCAGTCATTGAATTTACTTCTTTAGCAATATTAATTTGGCAAATTTTTGCTTATATCCCCAATATCCTAACCGCTTCGGTCGTCTTGATCATCGGAGTCATTTTAGCCGGTTTGGTGGAAACGATGGTCAAAAATATGGCGCGCAGTTTTGATTCTCATAGTGCCATTCTCTTGGGGAAAATGTCTAGTTACATGGTCGTATCACTGACCATGCTAATTGTTCTGTCCGAGTTAGGTATTGCGCGCGAGTTTATTATGATTATGTTTATGGGTTTGGTCAGTGCCTTTGCTTTGGCTTTTGGTCTAGCTGTCGGTTTGGGAGGGCAACATTTAGTCAAAGAAATTTTAGGTGACTGGTATCAGCGTCGTTCTCAGTTTTTACCAGCAAAAGAAGCAAAGCATACCAAAGATAAACACTAATTTTCCTCTTGCCTACTGTTTTCCCAGATGAAGTACTACTAAACAACCCGAATTGTGACTGTATGATTTGAGACTGTGGCAATCGACCGTTAAACCCATATCTTCATATTTTGGTTCTAGTAATTGCTGGTTGTGACGTTTACTTTGCATCCAGTCGTGGAAAGTATGCCAAGCGCTCGGTTGATCGAAGGCTAAATTTTCTCCCGCTAATTGATAATGATAATTAGCTTGATCAAAAAATTGCCAAGGAGCGCGATTCTGTTTATCTATGTGGCGCCAATAATGATATTTGATCATGTCGTTTAATTTTAGTTGACTGCTTAACTCAAGTGTTTGGTTTATCCTCAACGGACTTAATTTTTTCTCTTGACGATAAGCGTTAATCAACTGGTAAAGTTTCGATTTAAATTGAGTTTCTCGATTATTGGTAATTTTTGTTGATAAAATCGATGATTGGGTAGCCTGAGCTTTGGCGCTTTCATCTGCTGATTTTTCTTTTTGTTGAACAAAGAAAAATGGTTTTTTCTGATTCCATTTTATTTGACGCAGTCTGAACCAAACGAATGAACTCAAACTAATTGTCAGAATAACAATTAAAAATTTTGTTGATGATCGCACTTTTTCAGCTTAATCAATTTATAATCAAAAGTATAGTAGAATAATGGTCAATAATGATAAAAAATCCAAGCCACCCAAAGCAGAAAAAAGTGGTCACTATCGGCGGTGGCAGTGGCCAATATATCTTACTTTCTGCTTTGCGAGATTTTACTGATCTTGATATTAGCGCCATTGTTTCCATGGCAGACAGTGGTGGTAGTACTGGACGTCTCCGTGACGAACTCGGTGTTCTGCCCCCGGGAGATATTCTCAAATGTTTGGTGGCTTTATCAAAGAAGCGCAATCGTTATCGAGAATTATTAATGAAACGATTCACTGATCCGCAAAATCAAAAATTAATTGGCCATAGTGTCGGCAATATGTTATTGACCTTTTTGTCAGAATATATTGATGATTTTCCGGCAGCAACGATTGCTTTTGGCAAACTATTAGAGTCTCAAGGGAAAGTATTGCCGGTGACGATTAATAAAATCAACCTCATTGCGACCTTGGCCGATGGAAAAAAAATTGTTGGTGAAACAAATATAGATATTAGCCAAGAATCAAACCGGGCCCGCATTGTTGATTTAGCTCTAAGTAGTGTTGATCACCAGAAGATTCAAGCTTATCCACCGGCGTTGGAGGCGATTGAGGAGGCCGATGAGATTATTATTGGTCCGGGAGATATCTATACTTCAATTCTACCGAATCTGATTATTCCACAAATGAAACAAGCGATTGGTCGATCGCGAGCCAAACTTATTTATGTTGTTAATTTGATGACGAAAAAAGGCGAGACAGATGGTTTTTCAGGTGATGATTTTGTCAAATTAATTGAGCAATATCTTGATCGAAAGATTAATATTATTATTGCCAACTCGGCTAAACCGGATAAACGTATTTTAAAACCCTATCAGCTTGAAGGAGCCGAGTTGGTTAGTTTACCGGATGAAGATGTATGGACTCAAGCAAAAATTGTTACTGCTGATCTTTTGAGTACGAAGGGCGATTTGGCTCGTCACGATGCGAAAAAATTAAGAAAAACGCTGAAGAAGGTTTTTTCGAATTTTACCTAACGCTTGGGTACAATCTAATCAAAATTAATTAATAAAAATAGAAACAGACCAACTTAAGTGGTTGAATTCTAAACGAATCTGATTTCCACCTTTTTACCAAGCGCTAGCGCAGCGGAGATGAGGGTATTGAGGGTCAAAGAGGTGTTATGTGGGTCAAATAGTCGATTGACCGCTGCGCGTGAAGTTTTCATTCTTTTGGCCAGTGCCGTTTTTGATATCCCCTGCTCTTTTCTTAAATCTTCCAGTTCTAGAGCCATAACGTTTTTGATTGCCTTTTGGGTAATCTCTTCCCTTACTCCAAGTTCGTCAAGGAATTCGTCAAGGGTGCAGTCTATATTTGGATGAGAGTAAGTTTTTTTCATATTTTATCTTTCTTTTTAAAGCAAGTTTTATAAGGTTAGTTGGTAGTTTATTAGTTTTTTTAACAAAGCCATGTAGCAATACAATGCGTTTATTTTCTTTGTCTATAGTAAATATTATTCTTACCGTTTGCCTGTTCAATCTCGATCTAAGTTCCCACAATTTAGGGTTAATTTTCTTTACCAGTGGCAAGCCAATTGGCCAGCGTAGTTCTAAAGTTTTGATGTCCTCTAAGATTGCTAATATATTTTGCTTGTTAAGCTGTTTAAACCACTTACGTAAGATTTTGTTTTCTCTGTCGTCTTGATAAAGTATTGCTTTATATGTTGGTTGATGCCTTAACTGTGGATACTGTATCATTTTTGGTTCGTTTTGTCAAATTTAGAATTGAGAGGTTTCAGCTAGCGATACTGTAAAGCTTCAGCAATAAAATCAGTTTCTATTCGATTGACACCAGCTAGATCAGCAATGGTTTTGGCGACCTTGATGACCTTGAAATAACTTCTGGCGGATAAACCAAGTCGTTTTGTTGCTTCGCTAAGAAGTTGATTGGCCGCTTCAGTCAAGTGACAGTATTTTTCAATATCTTTGGATAAGAGAGCGCTATTTGTCAAATAATCTGTTGATCGGTAACGTTTTAGTTGGCGTTGTCTTGCTTGAATCACTCGTTGGCGGATTTCAGCCGACGTTTCATTTGCTTGTTTCTCCTTTTTGGTCAGGGCCTTAATCGCTACGGCGGCAACACTTAATTTAACGTCGATGCGATCAAGCACCGGTCCTGAGAGTCGTTGCTGATAGCGGGCAATCGCCAGAGGACTACAATGACAGCGTTTTTGTTTGAAACCATAGTAACCACAAGGACAAGGGTTGGCCGCAGCCAAAAGTATAAAGGAAGCGGGATAGCGCGCGCTGCCGGCAGCGCGCGCAATTGTCACCACCCCGTCCTCCATCGGTTGTCTTAATGCTTCTAGAGCGGCACGACTAAACTCAGGAATTTCATCCAAAAACAACACGCCTCGATGGGCAAGAGAAATTTCTCCCGGTTTTAAATTACTACCGCCACCCACCAGACCTGCTTGAGAAATGGTATGGTGGGGATTACGAAAAGGTCGTTGATGAATCAGACCGGTCTTATAAGTCAGTCCGGCAATGGAAAAAATTTTTGTGACTTCGATTGCTTCTCTTTCTGTCAATGGTGGCAAAATGGATGGAAAAGTTTTTGCTAGGAGACTCTTCCCTGCTCCCGGCGGACCGATCATCATTAAGTTGTGACCACCGGCAGCGCAAATTTCCAGAGCTCGTTTTGCTTGTGTCTGTCCCCGAATATCAGCAAAATCTAGAGTGTGTTTCATCTGAGTTTGAGAAAATTTATGTGGCCTGAGACTTTTTAGTGCGCTTGCTCGGTGGTTAGCAAAGGCAATAAAATCATTCAGGTGTTTAACCGGATAAATTTTGATACCATGAATGATATTAACCTCAAGTTCATTGGCCTGAGGTAAAAAGACACTTTTGAAGCCCATTTCCTTGGCCGCAATTACTAGTGGTAAAGCGCCACGAATTGGTCTTAAACTACCATCAAGTGAAAGTTCACCGAGGAAAATCGCCGTATCGGTGTTTAGTTTAATTTTTTGATAGAGTTGCAGTAAAGCGACAATAATAGCAAATTCAATTGCATTGTCTGATTTCTTCAGATTTGCCGGGGCCAGATTAACCACAGTCCGCTTTGATTTCGGTCTGATACCACAGTGAAGTAAAGCGGCGGTAATACGCTCTTTTGCTTCATCAATCGCTTTATTTGGTAAACCGATAATGATAAATTTCGGCGCACCACGCACCGCATCAATTTCGACTTCAATCTTAATCGGTTCCATTCCTCGCAACGTAGCGGAAAAAGTCTTAGCTAGCATGAGCTAGCACTCTAACAGCAATTGATTGCAAAAAGCGTAGCGTTTTTGGTTATAGATCTACTTTCCCTAGCTGTTCCACTAAACGATTGCAGTAGCCCCATTCGTTATCATACCAACTGACAACCTTAACTAAATTACCACCAATCACTTTGGTTAACTCCAAATCAACAATACTTGACTCATCTCGTCCGACAATATCGGAAGAGACAATTGGATCGTGAGCGACAGCAATGATGCCTTTAAATCGTTCGCTTTGACTGGCATCAATGAAAGCTTGATTAACCTCTTCTTTAGTTGTTTCTTTTTTAAGTAAAAAAACCATATCCGAAAGTGAACCGACCGGAGTTGGTACCCTCACCGCCATACCATCAAACAATCCCTGTAACTCCGGAATAACGTTGGCGGTTGCTTTGGCAGCGCCGGTGGTGGTGGGAATGATGTTTTGAGCAGCAGTTCTAGCCCGTCTAAGGTCTTTTTTATGCGAGTTGTCTTGAGTGTTTTGATCATCGGTGTAGGAGTGAATAGTGGTAAGCATCGCTTTTTCCACACCGAACTGCTCCGCCATTACTTGAGCAACAGGAGCAACACAGTTGGTGGTGCATGAGGCATTAGAGAATATTTTTGCCTGATGATCAAATTGATTGACACCGATGACTGCGGTTGAAACATTACCTCCTTTAGCCGGAGCGGAAATAATTACTTTTTTTGCTCCCGCTCGTAGATGAGCGCTCGCCGACTCTTCAGTCCGGAAAACACCGGTTGATTCGATGACAATGTCAACACCATATTCTTGCCAAGGCAATTTAGCCGGATCACGTTGGGCGGTCACTCTAATTTTGTGATCACCGATAATGATGTAACCTAAAAGTGGGTCTTGATCTGTCACCTCTTTCTTTCCCTTGATTTTTTTCACCTTAATCTCTGTGTCAAAGACGCCGTAGTTAGTGTCGTATTTTAAAAGGTGCGCCCACTGATCAATCTCCATTGAACCGGAAGTATTAATGGCGACCAAATCAGCCAAATGACGATCTTTCTTCCACCATACCCTTGTGGCTGTCCGCCCAATACGACCGAATCCGTTGATGGCAAAGTTAAGTGACATGGTTCCCTTTCTGTGTTTAGTTTCAAGTTTAGTTATGTTCACATAAAATACCTTTAAATTTCTAAGGTATTTTGTTTACATAACAGCATACTCTTTACAGCATAGATTATTTTCGACCCATTTAATTAGACTTAAAACTTTTTGTTTTAATGACTTATTTTGCCAGTTCCGTTTTGACATCACTCGCTAGATAAGTGCCAATATCTTCTCCCTTAACTGCTTTGACTAAATTACTATTTTTGAAAAGTTCGAAGACCATAACGGGCATGTTATTTTCTTGACTCATCGCTAAAGCAGAAGTATCCATGACTTGAATGGCCTTCTTTTCAATCGCATCTTTAAAATTAAGAGTTTTATATCGTTTTGCCCCTTCATATTTGGTCGGATCTTTTGTAAAGACACCATCAACCTTGGTAGCTTTCATTAAGACATCGCATTTCAGCTCAAGCGCATGTAGTGAAGCACCGGTGTCGGTGGTAACGTAAGGAACGCCGGTGCCAGCGGCTAAAATCACCACTCTCCCCTTCTCCATGTGGCGAATGGCGCGACGACGAATAAAACTTTCCGCTACCGCCGGCATCGAGAGTGCTGTTTGCATTCTCGTTGGTACACCAAGTTTTTCCAAGGTATCTTGTAAAGCTAAACCGTTCATGACCGTTGCCAACATACCCATGTAGTCGCCCGTTGCCCGATCGATGCCATTTTTTGCCCCGGCGATACCGCGAAAAATATTTCCCCCGCCAATCACAATCGCCACCTGAGTGTGAATGGCGTAAATCTTCTTTATTTGTTTTGCTACTTTAAGAACCGCCCGTGGGTCAATACCGTAACTTCTTTCACCCATCATCGATTCGCCACCAACCTTCAATAAAATTCGTTTAAAGCGATTTCTGGTAGGAGTCATACGATCCTTTCTTTTATTTTAGTTTATTTAAATGCCCAATTTCGCTTTCAATTTGAGTATTTTCCAGCGTAAATTTTCAGCGACAGTGTAGATTTGATAAACAGGCGGATCAACCAAAACATCAAAAGTGCCCAAAAACTCCATCAGTTGACCGCCGTAACCAGCCTTAAATCTATGGAAACCATACCAAGGATTTTTCTTACTTGCGTTTGGTCCAAGAGCGCCCCACAAGTCGAAAGTGTCGCACTTCATTTGTTGGCCGAATTTAATCATTTCCCACATCATCAAGTTGCTCGCCATGACGTTGCGGTGTTTAGCGCTTGAGGCACCGTAGGGATAATAAAGCTTATGATGAAAAACAAACATGATCCAAGAAGCGAGTACCTCCTTTTCATAAACCGCTTGAAAAATCCTAATCATGCCTGATCGACCTAAAGTTTGCCACATTGTGCGAAAATACTCTGGGGAATGAGCGTAAAAACCTTGTCTCCTTGTTGTTTCTTTGAGAATTTCTAAATAAGTTTCCATGCCGGCTTTGCTTGTGTTCTCAACAATAGTAACGCCTTTTTTGATTGCTAGGCGCACATTATAACGTGTTTTAGGTGTTAAATTGGCGAAAAGTTCTGCTTCGGTTTGAGTGAGATCAATTTGAAAAGTATATTTGGTAAAAAGAGGCCGACCGTAAACGGCGCCATGATCCAAAATAAATTGGCTGACTACTGCTTGTTCACTCCGATGATCGATCGGATGAGCCACGTTTGGTTCAATTTTGACAAAAAGGGCCCGATGTTTTTTACCCAATTCTTTTAGAATGACTAATTGGTCCTCATCAGGCATATACGATTTTGGTAAGTAACCAACGTAACGATGAATTAATGGGATGGGGTGAAAACTCACTTGGATAGCTTTTTTTAATTTTCCTCCATCAAAAAAGCCGACCCGTTCAATGTCAATTCCGGTTTGGTGCCGAAACTCTCCCCATTCCCAAGATTGTAAAGGATGATCAACAGCCTGATTGTAAATTTCTTTTTCGGTTTCTCTTAGTGGTCTACTTACCATATTAATCCTTTATTATAGCCAACTTAAGCACTTAGACTAGGCTTAAAAATTGATGAACTCATCTAGGTCAATTTTATCGTCTAGTACATTTTGTGCCATATTTTCATCAACGGCTGAAAAATGCTTCTCTTGCCTTTTTTTTGTCAAGGAATCACCATCTAATAATGTTTCGTCGATATCAAACAAAAAGCGACTCGGTAAACTATGACTTACGCGACCATAAAGATAACGCTGCTGAGTGTAACTGAGATAAAGCTTCTTTTTTGCCCGAGTGATACCGACATAACAAAGACGTCTCTCCTCCTCGATTTTTTGAGGATCAAATAAAGACATCGCATGAGGTAAAAGGCCATCTTCAACGCCGACAAGAAAAACAATTTCAAATTCTAACCCTTTGGCGGTATGAAGACTCATCAGTTGAACGCCATCGTTTTGATGTTTGCCTTTATTGCCTTGTTGCATATAGTCATCTTGGATGAGAGCAATATTTTCCAACATATCACTTAAAGACTGAAAATTCAAAGCGACTCGTCCCAGTTCCTCGATATTTTCCAACCGGCTTAATTCTTCTCTTATTTCCGGTTTGAACTTTTCTTGATATTGAGTTAAATTCAGCACTTGTTCCAGTATCTCACTTGGGGTCGCTTGGAGCGCGAATTTAGGATGTTCTGCTTGCCAGAGAAGGAGTTTATTTAATTTTCTTTTACCATTTTTGGTGGCGCGACTGAGACCGGCTTCATCATAAGGATTGAGCATCAACCTCAAATAACTGATCAAATCTTTAATTTCTTTCCGTTCATAAAATTTAGTGCCTCCTACAATGTGGTAAGCGAGCGCCTCTTTGATCAACTTTTCTTCAAATGCGCGTGATTGTGCATTGGTGCGATAAAGGATGGCAATTTGATTAAGTGGTGTGACCAAACGTTGTTCTTTAATTGCCTGGACAACGCGGCTGGCTTCATCGCGATCATCTCTCGCTTGAATAAGACTGATATTCTCGTCTTGAGCCACTTTGTTGGTCCAGAGTTTTAAAATTGGATGCGACTTATTTTTAGAAATAATCGCGGTGGCGGCATTTAAAATAGTTTGGCTGGAACGATAATTCTGTTCTAATCGATATTCTTTCAATTGAGGAAAATCATGCTTTAGTTTAAGCATATTGTGATAATCTGCTCCTCGCCAAGCATAGATACTTTGAGAAAAATCACCGACGACAAAAAGATTATCTTGTGGTTGGGTCAATAATTTTGTCAAGCGATATTGAACTTTATTCGTATCTTGGTATTCATCAATCAGAACATAGTTAAAACGATGCTGTAGTTCTTCACGTGTGACTTCGTCAGACTCTAAGAGTCGCAACATCAGAATGAGCAGATCATCAAAATCGACCGCTTGCGAAGCAGTTAACGCTTTTTGATAAGCCCGGTAGAGTCGCGCAATTTCTTCTTGATAAGCATTTTGAGCAATGTTGGCATAATCTTTGGCTGAGAGCAGTTCATTTTTTGCATTACTAATGATACTTCTGACACTACGAGGCAAATATCGTTTTTTATCTAAGTGATATTTTTTAAGCAAATTTTTAATAATGCTCAGACTGTCATCACTATCGTAGATAACAAAATTACGGCTCAGTTGGATTGCCTCTCCGTAGTGCCGCAACATCCGAGCGGAAAAACTATGGAAAGTACTGATAATACTTGGAGGTTGAATTTGCGCTTGATTAAGTCGTTGACGCATTTCCAGCGCCGCTTTATTGGTGAATGTAACCAAGAGAATCGTTTTTGGATCGACTTGTTTTTCTTGAATCAACCAGGCAGCGTGGGTGGTGAGCACTTTTGTTTTACCCGAACCCGCTCCAGCCAAAACCAACGCGGGACCCGATTGATGAGTGGCGGCTTTTCGTTGGTTTGGATTGAGGTTGCTTAGTAAGTCCATCGGGGTTTTATGGTATCATACTTTTATGGCAAAATTAGTGGTAGCTAATTGGAAATCAAATAAAACAAAGGCGGAAGTAAGCAGTTGGTTAAAACAATTCTTAGCTGCCCTTTCTCCGGTTTCAGTAGAAGTTGTGCTAGCGCCGCCGTTCGTTTTTATTGACTTTATCAGTCGCTTGATGGTGTCATTCAGCTATTTGAAGTTAGCGGTACAGGATTTAAGTCCCTATCCGGCGGGAAGTTATACCGGGGCGATTTCCGCCGTCAATCTTAAAGGTCTTCAGGTTGAATATGCCATTGTGGGCCACTCCGAACGGCGGCGCTGGTTTCACGAAACCAATAACGATGTTGCCTTGAAAGTGGAACAAGCTTTAGCGAATCAATTAAAACCAATTGTTTGTGTCGATGATGATACCATGGTTGGCTTGGCTGGTAAGTTAGCGGAAAATGTTTGGCGAAACTGTATTATTGCCTATGAACCTTCGGGCGCGATTGGTACGGGCATGGGTCAAGATGTTGGTTTGGTAGAACAAGCAGTCAAAAAGATCCACGGTTATTTTGGTCGGGTCAAAGTTCTTTATGGTGGCAGCGTTGATGAGCGAAATATTAATGAATATCTTTTGGTCAGCGATGGGGTTTTGGTGGGTAATGATAGTCTCGCCGTTAACCAATTTCTTCAATTATTAAAAGCGATTAAGTAGAAGCAGTTGTGTATGTCAAAAGTTGCCATTGTCGGGGCGGGATTTACTGGTTTAGCGGCCGCTTGGCGATTACGTCGCCTAGGTCATCAAGTCACCATTTTTGAAAAAAACCCTTACCCGGGTGGTTTAGCGGCCGGATTTAAAGCCTCCGGTTGGAATTGGTCACTTGAACACCATTACCACCATATTTTTAGTGGTGATAAGACAATCCTTCAATTTGCTCACCAATTGGGTTTGAGAAAAAAATTCTTTTTTCGTCAACCGAAAACTTCTGTTTACTACCAAAACAAAATTTTCCGACTTGATTCGCCAATGTCGTTATTTCAAGTACCGGTTCTTTCACTAACAACAAAATTGCGTGTGGCCGTCACTTTAGCTGTCCTTAAGTTGATGCCTGAGACCAGTGGGCGTCAATTGGAAAAATTTACGGCTCAGGCATTTTTACAGAAAACCATGGGTGATGAAGCTTGGCGAGTCTTGTGGCAACCATTGTTCCAAGATAAATTTTCCGTCCATGCAGCCGAGGTTAATGCGGCCTGGTTTTGGGCTCGGATCAAAGCGCGTACTCCCCGTTTGGGTTACTTTGTTGGCGGTTTCGGTCAATTTGCCCAAGATACGGTACAACGCTTGCATCAAGTTGGTGTGGAGACTCATTTTAATGCAGATGTGACCTTAATTGAGTCCGCAAATTCACCTCAACCGCAATGGCAATTGAGAGTTGTTGGCAAACATTTCTCAAACAACTTATTTGATCAAGTACTCATCACCCTGCCGGCCCATCAATTGACTCAATTGACTAAAGTTTCGTGGCCGGATCACTTCAAACGCAAAATAAAGCAGTTGGATTATGTCTCAGCCATTACTCTCATCATTGAAGCGGAGAAACCTTTTTTTCACGACCAAACCTATTGGTTGAATGTTAATGAGCGCCAGTTCCCTTTTTTAGCTGTGGTGGAACAAACGAATTTTATTGATCGGCGTTACTATGGTGGCAAGCACATTATCTATGTTGGTCAATATTTGTCTCAGACAGACAAATTATATTCCTTGGATGCCACTCAGTTACTTGAACATTATCGCTCCGCCCTCGATCAACTCTCTCCCGGCTTTAGTCAAAGTATTAAAAGAGTCTGGCGTTTTCGCACTGAATTTGCCCAGCCAATCGTGAAAACTAATCACTCAAGATTATTGCCCCAAATAAAAACACCAATCAAGGGACTCTATTGGGCGAGTATGCAGCATATTTATCCTTGGGACAGGGGAACAAATTTTGCGGTTAAATTAGGTGAAGCAGCAGCAGAAACGATTCATCATGCGATTAATTAAAAAACGATCAGCACTAATTTTACTATGTTTGAGCGGTCTTTTTAGTTTTTGGTTGATGTTTTCCACTTTTGGTTATAGTCATGGTTCTTTTATCATTGACAGCAAACTTTATTCTGATTTTGCCGCTCATTTACCCCTGATTCGCTCATTTAGTTTGGGGAATAATTTTCCGCCCGAATACCCTTTCTTCTATGGACAACCGATTCGCTATCATTACTTGTTTTATCTCATTGTCGGCTTAATGGAAAGACTGGGTTTAAATTTGGCTTTTGGTTTGAATTTATTGAGCGCTTTAGGTTTTTGGCTCCTATTAGTGATGATTTATAAGCTAACCAAATTATTTTTTCACCGTTCAGATGCGGCGGTTTTGGCGGTAATTTTATTTCTATTTAATAGTTCTTTTTCCTGGGTAGAATATTTTAACAAATTCGGTTGGTCAAAGAAAAGTCTCTTGGCGATTCCCGCTCAGGTTCAATTTGCCAGTTTTGGTCCTTGGTCTGGGAGGTTGGTAACCGCTTTTCACAGTCTCAATATTTTTACCAATCAACGTCACTTAGCCTTGAGTTATGGTCTAGCTCTTTGGCTCATTTACTTGTTGGTAAAAACAATTGATTTCCCCATGCGCCAAAAATCTTCTCGCCGACTCAAATTGCGCCTCCAACAATTAAACTTAGGACAACAATTAGCGGTGATGATTGTTTTAGGTTCATTTCCTTTATTACACCAGGCGGGTTATCTTATTTGCTTGATTTTTTTTGTCGCTTGGCTCACCCTCTATGCGCCAATTTATGGACGCTCATGGCGCCGTAGTTTAGATTATCTTATTCCTTTTATCATTGGGAGTTTGATTTCATTCTTAGTTTTCAGGTTTCTCACTGTTGGTAGTGAACAGAAAATATTGTGGCAGTTAGCTTATTTGGCGCCAACGAAAACGGTTGTTGGTTGGTGGCAATTTTGGTGGTTTAATTTAGGATTATATTGGCTTCTTTTACCAATTTTACTCATCTATTCTTTCAAAAAGAAAAATTATTTTTTGATCATTTTTAGTGCCTATTTTGTTTTGGCCAACCTGTTTCGACTCAGTCCGGATATGATTAATAATCATAAATTAACCACTATGTTCAGCATCGGTTTGAATATTATCACTGCCGGTTGGTTGATTGAAAAAAAAGTCGCGCTTCGCCGGAGAAAAAAGAATAAACTACTCAAGATAGTGCAGTTGACCATCTTGATTTTATTAACCGTTTCATTGACACTCGGGGGCTTAACGGATATTTGGCCGATTATCAATGATTACGATGGCCGAGTAAAGGACTATCCTCAATCACCAATAATGCAGTTGATTATCAAAAAAATACCCAAGAAAGCGCAGTTTTTAACCACCAGTTATATGTATAATCCCGCCTCCCTTACAGGGAGGCAATTATTCTTGGATTATGGATATTTTGCTTGGAGTATGGGCTATAATGATAGAGATAAGCGCGCCAGTTTACCATTGCTGTTCTCCGCCACCATTAGCAAACATGACTGGTGTGCCTTGATTAAAAAATATCACATCAATGAGGTACTCATCGGTCCCGGGGAATCTAAAATCGAAGATGGTCGGATTGATGTGAGGCGAAGTTGGTTGGTGAAACATTTGCCGCCAACTGACAAGACTGTTGATGGCTGGAGGTTATGGGAAATAAAATCAATTTGTAAAAATTAGAGGTTAACTTTGAATCAGAAATAGACAATAATAGCGAAAATAGAAATGAAAAGAACGAAATTTAACCATCAGCAAGTATCTTTACCACCGCGACCATTGCGAGTCGGTTTTGATTTTGATGGCGTCGTCGTTTATAACCCAATGCGCATCTTGCGACCATTTGCCTCGTTTATCAAAAAGAAAAATTTACTAAAGAGAAAGGAGTTAGAGTTTTTTGTGCCAACGAAGAAATGGGAGAAATTTCTTTGGTTTTTGGCTCATCAGACGAGTCTTTTCCCCGCCGCCGGTTGGCAAAGAATTGAGGAGTTAAAACGAGACAAAGTGATTGAACCTTATTTAATTACCGGACGCAACACTTTTCTCAAAAATGATCTGAAATTTAAGTTAAAACTTTTTGGTTTAGAGAAAATCTTTACCACTGTTTATATTACTGAAAAAGATGAACAACCGCATTTATTTAAAGAACGCATCATCAAACAGTTAAAATT
This sequence comes from Candidatus Microgenomates bacterium, assembly GCA_015486535.1. GTDB lineage: Bacteria > Patescibacteriota > Microgenomatia > UBA1400 > PJMF01 > WFTH01. Next base: position 33,688 of record WFRK01000026.1, read on the forward strand.
AGACTATTTTATTGAAGATAACTGGGATATTGTTCAGTATCTGAGTCAATGTCATTTGCCGGCAAAAATTATTTGGGTGAGTAATTTAGTTGACGAAAAGATCCGTTATCCACACAAGGTAAAGAATTTAGCGGCGGCACTTAAGTTAATGCTTCGCTGTGAACAACAAAATAAATAAATTTTGTTTAAGACATTTGCTGATTATGAGTTAAAATTAATAGTAGAAGGGACTGTTTATGTCAACAAAAACCAGAGCGCAAAAAACTCATTCGCCCAAAATCTTGATTACCGGTGGGGCGGGATTTTTAGGTCTTCATTTAGCAAAATTTTTCAAGCAAAAAAAATGGCAAGTCAGCCTACTCGATATCGCTGATTACCCTTCGCACGAATATGATCATCAAGGCTTTCGTTTATTGAGAATTGATGTTCGTGACAAGCGAAAGGTTGATCAGGCTGTGGCGGGAAACGACGTTGTCATTCATACAGCAGCAGCCTTACCCTTATGGAGTCGTCATGACATTATGACCACTAATGTTAACGGTACCATCAATGTTGCTACTAGCGCCCTAAAACATAAAGTTAAAAGAATGATTCATATTTCTTCCACTGCTGTTTATGGCGTGCCGGAAAAGCATCCCATTGTTGAGACCGATGCTTTAATTGGTGTTGGTGCCTATGGTGAATCGAAGATCGCGGCCGAAAAAAAGCTTAGAAAACTCATGAAACGTGGGCTTAATTTAACCATTTTACGACCGAAAACTTTTGTTGGGACTGAGCGTTTAGGTGTATTTGAGATTCTCTTTGACTGGGTGCATGATGGCAAAAAAATTCCGGTAATTGGTGATGGTCGCAATCGTTATCAACTAATGGATGTCGATGATTTAGTCACGGCCAGTTACTTAATTGGTCAATCACGTTCTCGAAAACTAAATGACGTTTTTAATATTGGTGCGAAGCAATTTGGAACAGTGAGAGAAGATCTTGAAGCTTTATTCAGACATGCTCATTCCGGTTCTCGTTTATTAGCAACGCCGGCTTGGTTGGTGAAAGGGATGTTACGTGGGTTGGAAACACTCCACTTGTCGCCACTTTATCAGTGGGTTTACGACACGGCGGACAAAGATTCATTTGTCTCGATTGAAAAATTAGAGAAAACGCTGCACTGGTCACCGAAGTATTCCAATGCTGCCGCTCTGATCAAGTCATTCGACTGGTATCAGGCACATTACACAGAAGTAAAGGCACGTGGCGTTGGTGTCAGTCATACCGTTGGTTGGAAACAGGGGGCGTTGGCATTAATCAAAAAAGTGATGTAATCGTTGATGACAAAGCAATTTCAGAAACTCTCGATTATTATACCGGTTTATAATGAAGGGCGGTTAATTGCGCGCGCCATTGCCCTTGTTTTGGCAGCTGATACACTTGGCCTGAGGAAAGAAATTATCATCGTTGATGACGGTTCAACTGATCAAACGGCAAAAATTCTTTCTCACCTCAAAAAACGCCATCGTCAACTAATTGTGATGCGTCAGCCAAAAAATTATGGCAAGGGTGCGGCAGTAAAGTTAGGTTTACTTTCAAGTAGCGGCGATATTGTTTTAATTCAGGATGCAGATCTAGAATACTCTCCGGAAGACTATCCTTTATTGCTCCGGCCGATTATTGACCATCGCGCTGACGTTGTTTATGGTTCGCGATTCATTTCTCACAAACCTCATCGTGTCCTTTATTTTTGGCATTATGTGGTTAATAAACTTTTAACTACTTTTTCAAACATTATGACTAATTTAAACTTGACTGACATGGAAACAGGCTATAAAGTTTTTCAGGGCGAGTTGGTGCGTCGTTTAGCAAACGAATTATCCAGTCAACGATTCGGTTTCGAACCGGAGATTACGGCGAAAATAGCGAAAATCAGCAATTTACGACTTTATGAGGTAGGCATTTCCTATTATGGGCGCACTTACGCTGAAGGAAAGAAAATTAATTGGTTTGACGGGTTTAAAGCGGTCATGGCAATTATTCGTTTTAACTTATTTGACAACTTTATCTAACACTAATGCCTAAATTACAAGTGCGCATCAAGCCGATTATTTTTTTTCTTGGTCTCTTTTTTCTGAGTGCGTTTACCTACCTGCTTGGGGTGAAACATGTTGGTTTTGCCATTTGGGGAGATAGTCATTATTATTACGCCTATACCAGATCAATAGTGATGGATCGTGATATTAATTTCATCAATGAGGCACGCCAGAGAAAATATCCATTCCCAAACGGTCTGAAAATTGTCAAACAAACCGGTTATGCGGCCACTAATTTTTCTCCCGGCACCGGTCTATTATGGATACCCGGTTTTCTTATCGGTCAAATGCTGGCGTTTAGTGATCATTGGTTGGGAGGCGCAATTTCCCTGGACGGTTACAGTTTAATCACCCAATTAGCCGTGGGGATCAGTACAATCGCCATGAGCGTATTGGGATTATATTTTGTTTTTCTCAGTTTAAAATTATTTTTTGCCCAAAATATTGCCCTTCTAGCAACGCTCGCTCTATTTTTGACAAGCCAAATTTTTTACTATACCACCATCGATCCAATGAATTCTCATTCAGCTGAGTTTCTCTTTGCCAGTCTTTGTTTGTGGTTGGTACTCAAACTTAAATTAAATCAACCGAAGCAAAAGATTTCTTTAGCTGTTTTAGGTGTCAGTTTAGGTTTTTTAAGCATCATTCGCAATCAAGATTTTCTCACTGCCACGGCTTTAATTATTTTTCTTTTTGCCGCTGATTTCCGTTGGCTCTTTTTGCGCCAAAAAAGACGGCAATTGTGGCAAAACTTTCTCAATCTTATTTTGCCGCTGATGGCGATTATTGCTATTCAACTTTCATTTACTTGGATTATTTATCGGCAAATTAATAGTCCTTATCTTATCAATGGGGCTAAATTTGATTGGTTTCATCCGGACATTTTTAGAGTCTTATTCACCGCAAACAATGGTTTCTGGTATTATGCCCCAGCGATGTTTTGCGCTCTGATCGGTTTGGGATTTTTCTATGGCAAAGTTTACCATCAATTTAAGCATCCACGGGTATTGAAGCAATTGATCTTGACGAGCTTTGTTGTTTTTTTATTGCAAGTTTATCTCATTGCTAGTTGGCCGGCGGAAGTTCTCGGTGGTCCTTACGGATCAAGAATGTTCACCGGTACCCTCCCCTTTTTAAGTTTTGGTCTTGCTTGGTTGATAAATTGGTTCAAAGATAGGTCAAGAAAATGGCAATTTAGTGCCATTGGTTTGTTGATCGCTTTTTTTGTTTGGAATGTTTGGCAGATTTATTGGATGTTATTGATTTGGTGAATTGAGGTCGTAAGCTAAAGGGAGAGATTAATTTAAAGTCGTTATCCCTCGGCCCCATCATCTTTAGTTCAATTCTTTTGGCACCACCCCAGTTTTTATAGTCTAGTTTTAAATTGTAATCACCGGCCTTAAGTGGAACGGCCCTTGTGACTAAGCGGTCATCGGATTTGAGTTGCAACACCTTTCTTTGCTGTTGTTTCAGTGTCAGTTCGGCCCAATCGTCGGCAAAAAGACGAAAATAATATTGACCGGTTGATTTTAAGTGAATAACTCCTTGCCATGAACAATTAAATTGTGGTGCAGCGATCGGTCGATTATCTGACCAAATCAGGTATGGTGTGGCATCGGTGCCAAATCTCTTTTTTTGATCTAAACCGGAACAGACACGACGAAGACCGAATTGATGATTCTCTGTCGGAGACGGAAGTTGTTTCTGGTCAATCCGAATGAGTAAAATATTCATTGGTTGATTCACTAAGACTAAATGAGGCCAAATAGATTTGAAGTAAGGTAACAGACTGCGATAATCGGGAGAAAGTATTAAAACCGCCGGCGATTTAATCTGTTTTTTTAGCTCATCGAGAGAAAATTTGGCTACTTTATTGTCCAGTTGAGCGCGCTGAATCTCATATTGGGTTGATGCATACCAATAATAATCGGCGGAAAGATAAACGTGAGGGTAAGAGTTTGCTGCTTGTTTTGCTGTCTGAGCAACTCGATATTCAAAGGTACTAAAAGCATTGCCCAAGGTGACTGATGACTGAGTGAGGCGGATATAAGCGAAGACTCGTTTTAACGGTAGAAAAAAACTAAAGCAGATGAGACTGCTTAAAAGTAAAATTAATTTAATGCTATCAAATTGATCTTTTTGCCAAAACTTGTTTTTGATAAAAATGAAAATTTGCCAAAAACCAGTCGCAGCGAGCAGATAAATGGCCGGCAAAATTGGTTGCGAACGAAAGAGTGAAATCTGCCAACCACTGAGTAAACCGGCCAAAACAGCCGCTAGCATTAGACTGAGAATTAAACTTATCTCTCGCCATCGTTTTGTTTTAATCAAGCCAAGTAAACCAATTAATGCCAAAGCTAAAGTTGTTGGTGGGAAGGTAGGATAGCGTAGAGGATTATGGCGCAAATTAGGATCGACACCCTGAAAGAAAATTGAAAACTGTATGCGACTACTCTTCAATAACTGTCTCAGATTGAACTGCCAACCTTGAGAAAAATTAACAATTGATAACTCTCGCGCTCGGCCCCAAAACCCAAGCGGATCATGCATCGCCGCAATTATTTGAGGGAGCCAGAGAATCATTATAACCAGCCAAAATAGGCAGTTAGCCCGAAGATCAAATAAAGCGTGATTAGAATTGCGACCATCTCTCTGTCGCCACCACCAATAAAGATGAATCAGACCAAGGCTTAAGGGATAAAATAAGTAGACACGCATACCGACGTAGCTATAGAGACCGAGAGCAAAACTGATTGCCGCTAGAACAATAAAATAAAAATGTCGTTTTTTTAAACCAAGGTAATAAAACAGAAGACTGAGCCAAACGGTCGTTGTCATGATAACACTGCCATGCGCCCAGCGACTAAAATTAAGATGAAAAATTGATAAACTCAAAAATGCTAGAGTGACGAGAGCATGTTTTGTGTCGAACATGCTTTTTGCTAATTTATAAATAATAAGCAGAAGCAACCAACCGACCCCACTCCAGATGAGACGAAAACCGGTTGAAGAAAAATTCATCAAACTTAATGTTAGTGCCAAAGCGCGAATAAACAGTTCGGGTGTGCCGTACCAACTAAAACCATTCCAAGCAATTACTGGTTGGTGTTGCCAATCTCGCAGAGCAGCTTGAGCAAGGTTATATTCATCGATGAAGGGTGAAGGAGGAAACGTGCTTAAATGGTAGAGTCTAAGAGCGGTGGCGACAAGCAATAGAATGAGTAACAAGATTGAACTCAGTTGGTTCTGCTTTAACTTTTGTTTGATCATCTTTGAGTCGAGGTTGAATCCAATGCGTGCCACTGGTAGACATTTAGGCTACTACCAGTTTGACTGATATGTTTCTTTGTAAATTGCAGCCAACGTTCGTATTCATCAAAACTGATGGCTGGTTGGCGTGTGGCCAGACACTCAGTTGAGTTAGTCCAGACGAAATAAGTTGTTATATTCCTCTGGACCGTAAAACTAACCAGTAGAAGAACAGAAATAAGCGCCACTTTATCAAGTCGCTTCTGTTTTGCCCATTGATTGAAAGATGCAAAATGATGCTCAGCTGATTCCATATAAGTGATGAGAAAATCTAAACCAAGTGCGGCGAAAATATAAACGAGAGGCAAAAGATGAATAAAGCGAGCGATGTTTGGGGTGTTGAGGCTAAAAAGCTGGATGATGGCTAAATTGGTGAGATAGAATAAACCTATCAGTTGGTGCCGTTTAAAACTGGCGGCGAGACCGATGAGATAAAGTAAAACAACCAAAGGTTGAATCAAATAAACCTGATAGGCTAAGGGAGCGTAGCGGTCGTTGAGACCAATGTGAAAGTCTTTGCTGGCAAAGAAGAGAAAAGCGCGACTATTGTGAAGTAGTTTTGTTGGCCAAGCAGTATTTTTGGCTGATTGATTAAAAATAGAAACATTGTTAATTCGTCCGGTGCTGTTAATCCAACCACGATTTGAAAGACTAAAGAGTAGTTGCGGCGAAATGAAGAAAAGCGTCATCAGTGAAAGTGCCATCAGCAATGCTAGTTTTATTCTCAATTTTATTTTGGTCATTAATAGTAACAATAATAATGAAGGAAAAATCAGTTTTCCCGGATGATAAAAATAAAATCCGCTAATACTCGCCAAACTCATATAAATTAAACCCTTTTTAAAATGAGTTTTTTTAACAAAATATAAACCAATCAATGCTAAGAGAACCGAGGTGGAGGTGAAAATATTTTCCCAGCCGCTGCGGGAGAAATAAAGAAAGGTAACATTGGTTGCTAAAAGTAAACTAAAGATAAAAGCAAGCAATCTTTTTTGCGTCATGAGGTAAATGTAAAAGTAGGTTAGTAGAACAGCAATGCTACTAAAAAAGATAGCTGCTAATCTGACACCTCCAAATGATTGTCCAGCGAGCCGCCAGCTCCAACCAATTAAATTAGCATTCAGGGAAGGTGCACCGTTCCAATTAACAGTGAAAATAGTTTTGATTGATCCATATTTGTGCCAAGCCATGAAGGTTCTCAAATTATCAATTGCGTCCGGTTGTAAGTTGGCGGGGATGCTGTTGATGAGATAAAATCGACTGATTAACGTCACTGTCATCAAGATAATTGCCAATCCCCAAAATTTCACCGGAGAAGAAAACTTAATTGATCGCATGGTTTACTTATTGTTTATTTTTTTAAAAATCAACACTTGAGGATGATCATAAACCGTGAATGATTCATCAGCTTGATTATCATTCAGTTTTATCCGCACCACACCGAAATCCAAAATCGGTTGATAATCAAATGTGGCTACTTTTTTGAAATTCAACTGTCCTTTAAATAGTCGTTGGTAGTATTGGGCCGTTTTAAGATAACATTTGCGATATTTTTGGCAATTATTCAATCTCATCAAAGGAACAAAAAGTCTTTTTGAAGCAATAATAATATAATCGGCCTGATTTAACCGACCATCGATCAACTGCCATTTTTTTGCATCATCCGGCAATTCATAGAGCGGTAAAGTGACGAAACGATATCGGGCTGAACCGCGGATAGGTAAACGGTCGTCCCAATGTTCAACGGCTAGCGTCGATCCCGAAGGAATATGATTTAAAATCCAACGAGTGGCTTGAACGCGTGTTTGCGGTTGAAAATACATTTTTAAAAAAGCACTGGTCCAGATTGCGCTTAGTAAAAGAAGGAGCATGATAATTAATCTTTTCCAGCGCCAATTGAGTTGTTTACTGTGACTGAGAAAGTAATCCAGACTAAAACTCGCTAAAATAGCCAAGAAGGGATAAATGGGTAGGAGGTAGCGCATAAATTTAACGGCAGAGCGCCCGATTACAAGAAAATAAATCAGATAGATTAAAGTCATAGCTAATAGAGGATCAACTAAAATGTGTCTGACGGAAGCTTTTTTTTGCCATAATAATTGAAATTTGTGTCCCATAACGAATAGGCCTCCCAAACTCAAAGAAGCGATGATCGGGCCTGCTCCCCACCAGAAAATATTTTTTAAATAATAAAGATAAGCTGTCGTGCCAACATATTGCAGGGTGTAAGGGAAAATATAGGCATTTTGATTCATTTCCATTTGCGCCCCGACCTGTCGCACAAATTCCGACCAGTGCAGTAGACCATAGGGTATAAAAACGAAAAAACTACCCAATCCTAAAAGAATAAATATCTGAGTGATGAGGGTAATTTGCTTCCAGAGCCGACGTTTGTTTGGCCAAAACTCTTCTACTTGTTTAGCGTAAATAATCATCAACATGGGGAGAATAAGCACCAAAGCACTCACTTTTGTTGCCAGCATGGCACTCATTGTCACCGTCAATAATATTACTTTGGCAAAAGATGGTTTGATCAGATAAGCAATAAGAATAAAAATACTTAAGGTGAGAAAGAAATTTAGGAAATTATCGACGATGAAAAAATTACTATTTTGGATCGGGAAAAACATTAAAGTATAAAAAAGGAGCGCGAAATAAGGCATTAACTTTTTTTGACTGATTTTTTTCACAATTAGGAATACAAAAATGGCCGTAGTTATGTCCAATAAACTGACAAGTACCCGTCCGACTGAAAGTGCCCCATCGTAATTATCTAGTCTCACTTGAAAAAGGAACTCACCACCTTGAGTAGTTGCCTTGAGAATATAAAGCGGGAGTGAACCATAGGCAAAGAAATTTGGATCGAGACGATCAAAAAAATGCAAGCGATTATTAAGCATCATGAGCCAGCGTTCGTCAGGATGAAGATGGAGGTTCGAATCATAGTGATTGCCTAAGAAACGAGTGAAGACAAGCAAAATGAGCATCAGCGCTAGAGCGAGCTTGTACCTTAAATGAGTATTTGAGGGTGAAGAGTTCTTTTCAGGCATTGACGTTATCGAGTAGTTTATTTGTTAATTGGTTGATTTAATTTTTTAAGTTTAATAGCTGCGGTAATAATTCAATATTAAAAATTTTTCCGGGCATAACGCGCACTAATCCAACCCAGATTTTGATTCTTCTCGCCGAAACGAATTTGATACCAACCCTTTTGTTCTCCGAGATAGGGATATTTTTTACCTGATAAAACAAAACCGATTACCGGACTAGATTGAGTATGGTCGCGTCTTACTTTTAATCCTTCTTGATTTTGCTGAAAAAAATGAGTGGTTAAAATAGTTAATTTCTTTTCGGTCGTCGATGATTTTTTTTGATTAGACCGAACTGTTGGTGTTGGTCGCTGATTTAATTGATTTTTTCTTTCAGATGATTGATCGGCCACTGTTTTGGCAAGTTTAATGATCGCATTAATTTTATAACCGGCGACCAGATTTAAAGTGTGACTTTGAGTTTCATATGATGGTGCAGTGATTTGATACTGGTGTTGTCCTGGGGCGATATTTTTAATTAGTAGGGGGGTTAAATCTTTTTTCTTGCCATCGACATCAATAATGGCCTTATCAGGTACGCTCATAAAGTTGATTTCGGCCTGACCACTATGAATCAATTTTTCCATTTCATAGATAACACCGCCACTTGTTTCGCTTGTTTTACCGGCGTGCCAAGTGACGACCGTGATTGTGCCAGGGTGAAGGGTGACTTCAGTATCGTAGCTAGCTAAAGCGGTGTCATCCGGTCGGATGCTTAAAGTATAATTGCCCGGCTTGAGATTCTTATCAATCAGCGGTGTGTGGTCAAAATATTGATCGTTAATAAAAACAGAAGCCGATTTATCACCGGTAATTACCTGTAAGCCCGCTTTAGCCGCTTTAGTGAGCTGGAGACCAAAAATAATCGCACCCAAGAAAAGCGTTACCGAGAGTAAAATCAAAAGAATTTTCCACTTCATGCTTCTTAGTTTAGCATTTTTTGTTTGGCTTTACTAAGGCACGATCAAGCACTTCGCTCATTTGTTTGACGGGAATGAATTGGATGTGTTTTTTTACCGTTGTTGGGATGTCAACTAAATCTCTTTCATTATCAGCTGGAATAAGAATGGTGGTAATACCTGCCTGATGAGCAGCAATACTTTTTTCCTTCAAACCGCCGATGCGAAGAATTCGTCCACGCAAAGTGATTTCACCGGTCATCGCTACATTTTGGCGTACCGGTTGTTGAGTGAAGGCGGAAACAATAGCGGTGGCAATGGTGATGCCAGCCGAAGGACCATCTTTGGGCACCGCTCCTTCGGGTACATGAATATGAACATCCGTCTTCTGGATTTTCTCTTCATCAATTTTCAATTGACTGGCGTGCGCTTTCACATAAGTGAGTGCTGCTTGAGCCGATTCCTTCATCACGTCACCTAATTTACCGGTCAATTTGACAACGCCTTTACCTTTAGTTAAGGCCACTTCAATAAACAAGATTTCTCCACCAACCCGTGTCCAAGCAAGCCCGGTCGCCTGACCGACAAGGGCTTCATTTTCCGCCACTTCACGATCAAATTTTTCCGGTCCCAGTTCTTGTTTCACCAATTCTTTGGTTAAGACGACTTTTTTTGTGACTTTATTTTCAACAATTTTGCGGGCGACTTTGCGCATTAAACTATTGAGTAATCTCTCTAATTCTCTTACCCCTGCTTCGCGACTGTAACGCTGGATGAGAAATTTAATCGTTTCATCTTTAATATTAACTTGAGTGGCAGACAGACCGTTAGTTGAGCGCGCTTTTTTGACGAGATATTTTTTAGCAATCTGAAATTTTTCCGCTTCGGTATAGCCTGAATAACGAATAATTTCCAAGCGATCTCTCAAGGCTGAAGGAATAGTGTCTAAAGTATTGGCGGTGGTAATAAACATCACATTTGACAAATCAAACGGCACATCAAGATAATGGTCTTCGAAATGAACATTTTGTTCCGGGTCTAAAGCTTCCAACAAAGCGGAAGCGGGATCGCCTTTATAGTCATTACCGACTTTGTCAATTTCGTCAAGCATGAAAACGGGGTTATTTGTGCCCGCTTGCTTAATCCCCTTGATAATTCTCCCGGGCATAGCGCCAACATAGGTACGCCGATGACCGCGAATCTCCGCTTCATCTCGAATGCCACCGAGAGAAATTTTGACAAATTTACGCCCCAAACTTTGAGCGATCGATTGGCCAATACTCGTTTTACCGACCCCAGGTGGACCGACAAAACAAAGAATATTGGGATTTTTGCCACTTTCTTTTTTTTGTTTTTGTTTCAATTGCAGCACGGCAATATATTCCATGATCCGATCTTTCACCTTTTTCAGACCATAATGACTCTTGTTCAACACTTGCGCCGCTTTGGTTAGATTGGGTGTATTTTTTGATTTTTTATCCCAAGGTAAACTTAAAATAGTTTCTAACCAACTCTGGATATAACCGGCTTCAGGGTTATGAGGTGACATTCGTTCTAGTTTTTTAATTTCTTTTTGGATTTTTTCTTTTGTTTCCTGAGGCAGTTTAATCTTTTTTAATTTTTTTGTGTACTCGCCGATCATTGTTTCTTCGTCTCCCAGTTCCCCTAATTCTTTTTGAATCGTGTGCATCCGTTCTCGCAGAACATTCTCTCTCATGTGTTTGTCAAATTTTTGCTGTGTCTTATTAACGACATCTTTTTCAATTTCGATAACCTTGATTTCTTCCGCCAATTTATGAGAAACAAAAAGCATCCTTTCTTTCAAATGAACCATCTCCAGTAGTGCCTGTTTTTCTTTTGTTTGCAAATTAAGCGTACTGGCAATCTGATCGGTTAATTCACTAGCGCGAATATCTCCCATGAGTCGCATAAAATTAAGGAATTCCACCGGCTTGCCAACTTTGATAGCGCGCTGAAATTCCTTTTGGAGATGATGAAAAAGAGCTTTAATCTCATCAGTTTCTTCAATTCCGATTTCATCTCTAACGATTTCAGCTTCAACTAGAATAATTGGACTGAGTTGAATAAATCGTTTAATTTTCACTCGCTCCATTCCCCTAACCAGGGCATTAGTTGCTTGATCAGTTTTAAATTTTTTTTCTATCTTGGACAAAACACCAAAATGATAAAGATCCGCAGCGGTCGGATTGTCAATTCGCCCATCTTTTTGCGTAAGTAAAATGACTTGAGAATTAAAACCGGTAAGACGGTCGAGGACATTAAGTGAAACTGGTCGACCGAAAGTCAAAATTGATTCTGTGTGAGGAAATAAAACTCCCTGCCGGACGGGAATGACCGGTAGGATTTCCAGGCTTTTTTTTAGTGTTTGATCAGTTTTTTTTGGCATCTAAATTTGTTAATTTGAGGCGTATTCATTTTTTACGAACGGATAATGCCTCGATGGAAACTCGCCTATGAACTTGAAGCGATTTAAGGCCGTCAATTTAAATTGGTGGGTGATCCTGGACTCGAACCAGGGACCCCTATCTTATCAGGATAGTACTCTAACCAGCTGAGCTAATCACCCATTTATTACGGCCACTGCCAACATTTTTAATTTACTTACCAGAAGGCACTATTTTAACATATTTTCCGTCATAATCGATGTTAATTTTATTTCCCGCTTTAATTTTGCCATCAATAATTTCTAAAGCGATTTTGTCAAGGATCTCATTTTGAATGACGCGTTTCATTGGTCTGGCACCGTAGGCGGGATCAAAACCGACTTTGGCAATATGATCAATCAGCGCATCCGTAAATTCAACTTTAATTTCCTTCTCCGCCAATCTTTTCTTGACTGTTTCTAGTTGGATAACGACAATTTGTCTCAATTGGCTTGGAGTGAGTGGTTGAAAAATGACGATATCATCAATCCGATTGAGGAACTCGGGTTTGAATTTTTGTTGGAGTAATTTTAGAATCAGCTGTTTTTGTTTTTGAGCATCATTCTTGTATTGGGCAATTAAGTCACTGCCTAAATTTGAGGTCATGATAATGACCGTATTTTTGAAATCAACCGTTCTCCCTTTACTGTCCGTCAAGCGACCATCATCGAGAATTTGTAAAAGAATATTGAACACGTCTGCATGAGCCTTTTCAATCTCATCAAATAGAATCACACTATAGGGGTGACGTCGTACCGCCTCAGTTAATTGACCGCCTTCTTCATAGCCTACATACCCCGGGGGTGAGCCAATCAATCGTGCGACCGCATGCTTTTCCATATACTCGCTCATGTCGATTCGAGTGATAAGACGTTCATCATCAAATAAAAAATCGGCTAAGGTTTTGGCCAATTCGGTTTTCCCTACTCCGGTTGGACCCAAGAATAAGAATGAACCGATCGGTCGACCTACTTCACTAATGCCGGCGCGTGCGCGCCGAATGGCATTAGCAACTGCTTTTACCGCTTCTTCCTGACCTACCAACCGTTTAGCCAGCTCTTTTTCCATCTGGCTCAGTTTTTTACTCTCCTCTTGAAGCATTTTTTCGGCGGGAATACCGGTCCAACGAGAAACAATGTGAGCAATATCTTCTTCGTCTACTTCTTCTTTAAGGATTTTTTTATTTTTTTGCAATTGAGCTAATTTTTGCTGGGCTTGTTTAATTTCCGCTTGTACTTTGGGAATTTCTCCGTAATTAATTTCTGCCACTCGTTGGAGATTAAGATCACGCTCGGCTTTAGTCGCCTCTCCTCTCAATTGATCAAGCTTTTTATTTGCCTCTTTGATTTCATCAATCGCTTTCTTTTCATTACGCCAATGTAGCTCGAGTTGATTAAATTTCTCCTTTAATTCCGCCAAAGTTTTTTCAATTTCTTTTAGTCTCGCTTGAGATGCCACATCTTTCTCTTTCTTCAGCGCCCGTTTTTCGATTTCGAGCTGGCGAATTTTTCGCTCCAGTTGATCGAGTTCTTCCGGTTTGCTATCAATGGCAATTCTCACCGCTGAAGCAGCTTCGTCGATAAGATCGATTGCTTTGTCAGGTAAAAAACGATCGCTGATGTAACGATCGGAGAGCTTAGCGGCAGCCACCAAAGCATTGTCACGAATTCTGACACCGTGGTGAGCCTCATATTTTTCTTTAATACCCCGCAGAATAGAAATCGTGTCAGCGACACTTGGTTCTTTGACAAAAACCGGTTGAAAACGACGTTCCAATGCCTGATCTTTTTCAATATATTTGCGATACTCTTTCAGAGTGGTGGCGCCAACAGTCCGTAAAGTTCCTCGCGCTAAGGCTGGTTTCAGTAGATTGCCCGCATCGGTTGAACCTTCCTGTGCGCCCGCACCGACAATGGTATGAAGTTCGTCAATAAAAAGGATAATCTGCCCATTGGATTTTTCTATTTCCTTAATTACCGCTTTGAGGCGATCTTCAAACTCACCGCGATATTTTGCCCCGGCAATCAACGATCCCATATCGAGGGAGAGAATGCGTTTATTTTTCAGTGCTTCAGGCACATCGCCATCAATAATTTTTTTCGCCAAACCCTCGACGATGGCCGTCTTGCCTGTGCCCGGTTCACCGACTAAAACGGGATTATTTTTTGTCCGTCGCGATAAAATTTGGGTAATGCGACGAATTTCTTCATCTCGTCCAATCACCGGATCGATCTTGCCTTCTTGAGCAAGTTTGGTCAAATCAATCGTGTATTTTTCTAAGGCTTGATACTTATTCTCTGGATCTCTGTCAGTCACTTTTTGATTCCCTCTCAATTGCTTTAATACGTCCAAAACTTGTTTCTCATTAATATCTAGCATTGATTTTACCTCATTAATCTTCAATAAACCAAGCAGCAAATGCTCAGTACTGATGAATTCATCCCTTAATTTGCCTGCCTCACTTTCGGCCTCATCGAAAACTCGCGCCAGTTGAGCTGACAAATATGCTTGGGTACTGCCGGATACGGTGGGAAGAGTTTTGATTTTTGCCTCAAGTTGTTGGGCAATTTTTTCGGGTGATTGATCGAGATTTTGGAGAATAGTGGCGACAATGCCATTCGGTTGATTAATTAAGACCAAAAGCAGGTGCCAAACAGTTACTTCCGGATTTTTAAGTTTGCCGGCTAACTGCATCGCTCCTTGGAGAGCCTCGGCTGATTTAGTGGTTAGTTTATCAAGATTTAGCATAGTGTTAGCAGTCTACAATATTGCCTGCTAACTGTCAACGAGATGTTAAGTTACACGGGCAACTTATGTTGCCGAGTACCTTGTTCCTCGAGTTTGACCATGCTTAGTGATTAAATCAAGTTTGACGAGCTTGATGATATCATAGGCCAGTGTTCTTTTTGAAATGTGCCAGAAGCGGCGGTGGATAAAGTCAAGCGACGTATATGGATGGTCAAGGATAATTTGGTAAATTTCTTGTTGTCTAGGGATGAGTTTGTTGAGTTTTGTCCGTTTGGCGGGATTACTTTTTAAAGTTTCTGTTCTTTTGAAAGCTATGGTGGTTTGTTTTATGCCACTTAAAGATTGGTGTAAAGCATGCTCAATTGCTTGCATGACAAAAAGAACAAAACCATCAACTTGCCGTGTATTTTTCTCAAGTAAGAAATAATACTCTGAACGATTGGTATCAATAAACTCTTCTAATGGAAGCTGTGTGGGTAGATAATCGATTTGATGAAGTTGCCAGTGCATCAAAAGTCGACCCACTCGGCCATTACCGTCTGCGAAAGGATGAATTTTTTCAAAGTAGTAATGACATTGAGCTAAATTGACTAGTGCGTCAACTGGCTGAATATGTTTAGTATTGTACTGCCTAATAAGTTCTCCAAGCATGATTTTGGTTTCTGCTGGTTCCGGGGTTAGGTAAGTGATGTTGCCTAGTTGGTCAAAGATCGCCGAAGAACTTGTGCGTAATTTACCTGGATGAGTTTGGAGACCATGCATGACTTGCTTGTGGAGTGTGAGAATATGATCAAGTGAAATGATACTGGGTAGTTTAGTTAATTCGTTATGAACTTGCATTAGATTAACTACTTCTCGTTGTGTTTCAGTTAAATTGGTGATGAGCTCAATCTGGTCTGCTTCTTGCAGTGTAAGGGAGTTGCCTTCTATGCGGGCAGAAAACAAAGCGCTCTTCAAGTTTCCACGTTTAAAAATATGCTCGATCAGTGGTTGGTTTTGTCGTTGATTGAGTTGCAAGTGTTGCCGAACAGTTTGAGCTAAATCTTGAATCTTCTCATGTATTGATGTGGCAAGATCATAGCTTTTTCTTGTTAGAGGTTGAGGAAACTGCAACATACTAACCGTAATATAGTCTATATTGCAAGATATTGCAAAATATTGCAAGATACTTCGAAATAATGGTCAGTTGGTTAAGCACCAAATAATAGATAGAATTCAAGGATCAATTGCCGATTAATCAAATAATGCTAAATTGAAATAATGAAGTAAAAAACGATTTTTTTGACTGAACCAAACATGGTGATAGTTCCCTGGCCCGGACATGATCATCACGGGACTTTAGAGTTTTTCCCAATTTCACTTGCGTTTCATTGGGACAGGTCATAGGGGTCGTGATGCCCTTACCTGTGACTCCTTAGAAAGGAGGTAATCCATCCGCACCTTCCAGTACAGATACCTTGTTACGACTTAGTCCTCATCGCCGACCTCGCCGTAGAAGAGCCGGTCTCCAATAAATTGAAGTTCCGGGCATCCGCTTCGGGCGTTGCCGACTTTGCTGGCTTGACGGGCAGTGTGTACAAGGAGCGAGAACGTATTCACCGCAACCTGCTGATTTGCGATTACTACCGATTCCGACTTCATGCAGGCGAGTTGCAGCCTGCAATCCGAACTGAGGGGCCGTTTATAAGGATTGGCTCAAGGTTGCCCTTTCGCTAAACCCGTTGTCGGCTCCATTGTAGGATGTGTGTAGCCCCAGATGTAAGGGACATGCTGACTTGACGTCGTCCTCTCCTTCCTCCCCCGAGAAATCGGGGGCAGTCTCGTATGACACGTATAACATACGACAAGGGTTGCGCTCGTTACCACACTTAAGTGGACGTCTCACGACACGAGCTGACGACAGCCATGCATCACCTGTGTACCACTCTCGAAGAATCCTGACTTTCGCCAGGAGTGTAGGTACATGTCAAACCTGGGTAAGGTTTTTCGCTTTGTATCGAATTAAACCACATGCTCCACCGGTTGTGCGCTCCCCCGTCAATTCCTTTGAGTTTTAACCTTGCGGTCGTACTCCCCAGGCGGTCTGCTTAACGCGTTAGCTTACGTCACCCTGATAAATCAAGACAACTAGCAGACAACGTTTACAGTTTGGACTACACGGGTCTCTAATCCGCTTTGCTACCCAAACTTTCGTCCCTGAGCGTCAGTTATGTCCTAGAAACCTGCCTTCGCGCTTGGTATTCCTCCTGATATCTACGGATTTCACCCCTCCACCAGGAATTCTAGTTTCCTCGAACAAACTCTAGTCTATCAGTTTTACTTGCCGCTCCGAAGTTGAGCCTCGGTCTTAAACAAGTAACTTAATAAACCGCCGACGGACCCTTTACGCCCAGTAAATCCGAATAACGCTTGCACCCTACGTATTACCGAAGCTTCTGGCACGTAGTTAGCTGGTGCTTTCTAGCGAGGTACTGTCAAAATTCATCCCTCGCCACAGTGGTTTACACTCCGAAGAGCGTCATCCCACACGCGGTGTCGCTGCGTCAGGCTTTCGCCCATTGCGCAATATTCCTAGTTGCTGCCACCCGTAGGTGTAGGCTCCGTGTCTCAGTAGCCTTGTGGCCGATCATGCTCTCACATCGGCTAGCCGTCATAGCCTTGGTAGGCCATTACCCCACCAACAAGCTGATAGCGCGCGAGCTCCTCCATTAGCGTCCGAAGACTTTATCCCAATAAATTGGGACACATGCGGTATTACCCCCGCTTTCGCGGGGCTATTCCCCACTAAAGGGTAGATTCTCACGTGTTACTCACCCGTCTGCCACTATCCCGATAAATCGGGATCGTTCGACTTGCATGCCTAAGGCACACCGCCAGCGTTCATTCTGAGCCAGGATCAAACTCTCAAATAAAAGTTTAATCTTCATCATCTAAATTAGATGATGGTTTGTTTACTTAACTCAAAAAATTAACGGTTCACTTTACTAAAGCTAAACAAGTTAGTGATAGTAAAAACCATTAATTTTATTTTCAGGTCCGCTATCACCATGTTTAGTTCAGTCGTCGTTTTTTACTTATTAAAGAACCAAAGCGCACGAGAAAAGCTTGCTTGATTAATAAACAAGTTTTTGGTCTCTAAACGCTTCAAATTTTCTTGAAAGAAAAATGTGTAAAAATCAGTTCCAAATGGCTTAACTTTTACAGGACTGTCAGTTTAACATAAGTGTGGCTGAAATCAAGCGGTAAAAATTTAAGCAAAATTGAGAAACCAACACTCCCACCAACCGAGAATTGATAATTAAAAGTATTAATC
>WFRK01000027.1 GCA_015486535.1 Candidatus Microgenomates bacterium
AAAAACTTAATCAATTGAACAAAATTGAAATTGAGCATCAGTATGATTGTCCTCAGACGCAATGCCTTTACACGGCTAAGATAAAATTAGTTACGGTGAAAGGCATTAGTTCGTTAGATAGTTCAATTGCCCACATTAAAGTTCTAGTGCAAAATTAATCTCAACAATCTTAGTTTCAGGCTGAATTCACGAGTTGCTTTTTTGATTGATTTTCAGGTATGATGTTTCTAGTCAATTTGAGCATAATGAAATTAAAATCTAGGCACAAACACTTCCGACTAAGTTTGGGTTTTACTCTTTTGGAATTACTGGTAGTTATTTCTATTATCGGTATTCTTTTGGCAGTGGGAGCAACTGCTTTCAGTACCGCCCAAAAAAAAGGACGTGATAGTCGTCGTCGCTCTGACATGAAAGCTCTGCAAAATGCTTTTGAGCAATACTATGCCACCAATGGGACTTATAGCGATTGCACGACCATGGGTAATAGTAATCTTAGTGGTGGCTACACGAGTGTGGTTGATCCTAAAAATAGTGGTGATTACACTTATCAATGCACGGGTAATGCTACGACAAACACTTATTGTGCTTGCGCTAAGTTAGAAACACAAACCGGCAATAGTAGTGCGAATGATTGCAATCACTACTCGCACAACGCTACTAATGACTATTTTTGTGTCTCAAATTTGCAGTAGTCAATTATAACTCATCATGAAAAGTCATTATCCATCCCATCACGCCTTTACTTTTATCGAATTATTGGTGGTAGTGACGATCATTGCGATTTTATCAGCCATCGGCTTGGTAAGTTTCACAAATGCGAATCGTAATGCTCGTGATGCGAAAAGAAAAGCGGATCTAGAGTCCATCAGGCAAGCGCTTGTGCTTTATCGTTCGGATAATGGTTGTTACCCAACAGGAACCGGTGACGAAAGTATCGATGCAATCAGAACTATCTTGCTTGATGGCTATATTAGTTCACCTTTTCCCACCGATCCACAATCAGCTCAAGGAAAAGAGTATCTTTATGATACGAGTAATGCGACAGCGGTGACTTGTGAGGATGGGACAACAAGTGGCACGAGTGGTTTTTCCCTTAGCACCACTTTAGAGAAAGATGGGGGTACGGCTTACACAATTGCCAATCCTTAAGATTTATGCCAAATTATGCCAAAAAGAGGCTTTACACTCATCGAGATGTTAGTAACGGTGGCCATCATGATGATGTTGGTTGGTATTGGTACCGCTAACTTTATTCATTATCGGGAGAAGAAAGAAGTGAAGGAGGCAGCCGAGCAGTTACGAGAATTATTTGTCGCTGCTAAAGTAAAGGCGAGTGCGCGACAAACACCTGAAAGTGAACACTGTTCCCCTATACCGGATGCCGGTGCACAAAAATACCCAATTTTTGCTTTTCATCTAAGTAATGTTGGCACCAAAACGATCGAAATCCATCCTGTTTGTGGCACGAATCAGGCCAACGCTGTTGAGGAAGCAGCTTTTTTGGTCGATCACTATACTTTACCGCAGAACGTAATGCTAGATGGTGCTCTCTCCGTTTATTTTTATTCGTTGCATGGGGGGGTGGATTTAGGTAATGGTAATACGACCAAGCTGATTAAGGTGGCCAATAGTCGCTACGCCTATCAGTTCCAAATTGATCAGGGTGGTAATATCAGTGAGATCAAAGCCACTACTCCTTAAGAGCAAGTTTCATTTATGTCAAAAAAAATCAAACAGCGCGGCAGTAGTCTGATCGAAGTGCTTGTGGCCACCACAATTGTAGCCGTTTCTTTAGTGGCGGTGATCGGTTTACTGATGTATTCCATTGAAAGGAGTGCTCAGGTGCGTTATCAAGAGCGAGGGGCCGATTTATCACAGAATTTGATGGAGATTTTTTTTAAGGAGAGGGTGATGCTTGGTTGGCAAAATTTTTATCAAGAAATATTTAATGCCGAACAAAACGGTTACGCTTATTTTTGTGCAGATGATAACGATAATTTGGTTATTTGTACTACTCCAAAACAAATAACTACTAACGATCATCTTTCTTTCAAACGTTGGGCTCAAGTGAGCACTGATCTCGACAGTGTGACTGTTAAAGCAATTACTTCATGGAAAGTTGGCCAATCTCCCCAAGGGAGTGAGGGAGAAAGACAAAGTGTTTTAGCTTCTCAATTAAGGAAAATTAATTAATTGTTTCTCAAAAAGATGAAGCTGGAGAAATGTTGGCTGGCAAAATTAGCCAAATTCAAATCGAATTGATAGTCGATATACTTTTCTCCTAGGCCATTTTGAAAACAATTGAAAGTTAAGCCACTGGGGGTGATGCTTGCCGGATTAAGATAAGTCGAATTTGAAGCAATAAATTGATTTGATTGATCCGTCACCAATTGGAGATCGGTTATACCATTATCGATTGATTTCAAACGTAAACTGGTGAGATGAGTGAGAACATTGGTTTGGCAACTGTCGCCTTGGGCATTTGGTAACAATTTCACCGAATTTTTGATTAGAAAATCAAGATTTCGCCGAATAGATTCGCCATTGGTTTTTAACATTCTCCTCGCTTCTATTTTGGCAGAATGGAGGGTAGCGACGAAGAATAAAGCAGAAATAGCAATCATCAATAACATACCAATGGCAGTTGCAATTAATAGTTCGATAAGGGTAAATGCGGCAGTTAATTGAGATTGGTGAGAGAGTCTAGGCAAATCTTTTTTCATATGACTATCCTAACGAGTCTCCCTCCATCATAGCAAAAGTTAACTTAATTAACCATTGAATTATCCGATCAAAATAGGTTATATTGAAAGTATGTATTTTAGATCGATATGTTGGCGTCGTGGTCAAGTGGCCATTATTGCTTTGTTGGTAACAGCGGCTTTAATTTTGGTAGGCTTATCTTTGGCATCGCGAACGACGAAGGAAATCTCTCTAGCGACACAAACGAAAGAATCCAACAGAGTTTTCAGTTCTTCGGAAACAGGAGCGGAAAAAGCCATCTCTCAAGTGATTAATGCTTTAGACAAGCAAGAATCGATTCCAACGACTGATCTTCAAGGGGTGATTAACGATGCTGACAATAATACACAAACTACTTATTCGATTACTCCTCAAACTTCATTGAGCATGAAGGTGCTTAAAGGGGCAAAAGTAGTTGTTAATCT
>WFRK01000028.1 GCA_015486535.1 Candidatus Microgenomates bacterium
AAAAACTTAATCAATTGAACAAAATTGAAATTGAGCATCAGTATGATTGTCCTCAGACGCAATGCCTTTACACGGCTAAGATAAAATTAGTTACGGTGAAAGGCATTAGTTCGTTAGATAGTTCAATTGCCCACATTAAAGTTCTAGTGCAGAATTAATCTCAACAATATTAGTTTTAAGATGAATTCACGAGTTGCTTTTTTGATTGATTTTCGGGTATGATGTTTTTAGTCAATTTGAGCATAATGAAATTAAAATTTAGGCACAAACACTTCCGACTAAGTTTGGGTTTTACTCTTTTGGAATTACTGGTAGTTATTTCTATTATCGGTATTCTTTTGGCAGTGGGAGCAACTGCCTTTAGTACCGCCCAAAAAAAAGCCCGTGATAGTCGGCGTCGTTCGGATATGAAAGCTCTGCAAAATGCTTTTGAGCAATACTATGCCACCAATGGGACTTATAGTGATTGCACGACCATGGGTGATAGTAATCTTAGCGGTGGTTATACCAGCGTGGTTGATCCTAAAAATAGTGGCGATTATATTTATCAATGGTGTACAGGCAGTGGTACAACGAATACTTATTGTGCTTGCGCTAAGTTAGAAACACAAACCGGCAATAGTAGTGCTCCTGATTGTAACCACTACTCGCATGATGCTACTAATGATTATTTTTGTGTCTCAAATTTGCAGTAACTCATTATGAAAATTCATCATCAATCTACTCGTGCTTTCACCTTTATTGAACTGTTAGTGGTAGTAACAATCATAGCGATTTTGTCAGCCATCGGTTTAGTGAGTTTTACGAACGCCAATCGTAATGCCCGTGATGCGAAAAGAAAAGCGGATCTAGAGTCCATCAGACAAGCGCTTGTGCTTTATCGTTCGGATAATGGTTGTTACCCAACAGGAACCGGTGACGAGAGTATCGATGCAATCAAAACCATTTTGCTTGATGGCTATATTAGTTCGCCTTTTCCCGTTGATCCGCAATCGGCTCAAGGGAAAAAGTATCTTTATGATACGAGTAATGCGACGGCGGTGACTTGTGAGGATGGGACAACAAGTGGCATGAGTGGTTTTTCCCTCAGCACCACTTTAGAGAAAGACGGGGGCACGGCCTACACAATTGCCAATCCCTAAAATTTATGCCAAATTATGCCAAAAAGAGGTTTTACACTCATCGAGATGTTAGTGACGGTGGCCATTATGATGATGTTGGTCGGTATTGGTACGGCTAACTTTATTCATTATCGGGAGAAGAAAGAAGTGAAGGAGGCAGCCGAGCAGTTACGAGAGTTATTTGTTGCTGCTAAAGTAAAGGCGAGTGCGCGACAAACACCTGAAAGTGAACACTGCTCTCCTATACCAGATACTACTGTTCAAAAATACCCCATTTTTGCTTTTCATCTAAGTAATGTTGGCACCAAAACGATCGAAATCCATCCCGTTTGTGGCACGAATCAAGCCAACGCTGTTGAAGAGGATTCTTTTTTGGTTGATCATTACACTCTACCGCAAAATATAATGTTAAGTGGTACCCTTTCCGTTTATTTTTATTCGTTACATGGGGGGGTGGATTTAGGCAATGGTGACACAACCAAGCTGATTAAAGTGGCCAATAGTCGCTACGCCTATCAGTTTCAAATTGATCAGGGTGGTAATATCAGTGAGATCAAAGCCACTACTCCTTGAGAACAAGTCTAATTTATGTCAAAAAAAATCAAACAGCGCGGTAGTAGTCTGATCGAAGTGCTTGTGGCCACCACAATTGTGGCCGTTTCTTTAGTGGCGGTGATCGGTTTGCTGATGTATTCCGTTGAAAGAAGTGCTCAGGTACGCTCTCAAGAGAGAGCGGCTGATCTATCACAGAATTTGATGGAGATTTTTTTTAAGGAGAGGGTGATGCTTGGTTGGCAAAATTTTTATCAAGAAATATTTAATGCCGAACAAAACGGTTACGCTTATTTCTGTGCAGATGATAACGATAATTTAGTTATTTGTACTACTCCAAAACAAATAACTACTGCCGATCATCTTTCCTTCAAACGTTGGGCTCAAGTAAAGACTGATCTCGATAGCGTCACCGTTAAAGCGATTACTTCATGGCAAGTTGGTCAATCCGCCCAAGGTAGCGAGGGAGAAAGACAGAGCGTTTTAACTTCTCAATTGAGAAAAATTGATTAATTATTTCTTAGAAAAACAAAGCTGGAGAAATGTTGGCTGGCAAAGTTGGCTAAACTTAAATCAAATTGGTAATCAATGTATTTTTCTCCCAGAGCATTTTGAAAGCAATTAAAAGTTAAGCCACTGGGAGTGATACTTGCCGGATTAAGATAAGTTGAATTTGAAGCAATAAATTGATTTGATTGATCCGTCACCAATTGGAGATCGGTTATGCCATTATCGATCGATTTCAAACGCAGACTATTGAGTTGAGTAAGCACGTTCGTTTGGCAATTGTCACCTTGAGCATTTGGCAATAATTTGACCGAATTTTTGATTAGAAAATCAAACTCGCGTCGAATGGATTCACCATTGGTTTTTAACATTCTCCTCGCTTCTATTTTGGCTGAGTGGAGGGTAGCAACAAAGAATAAAGTTGAAATTGTAATCATCAATAGCATGCCAATGGCGGTCGCAATCAATAACTCAATGAGTGTGAATCCAACCGTCAGTCGAGAATGACGAGGTAACCAAGCTAAATTTTTCTGCATATAATCGTCTTATTTCTATCATAGCAAAAGTTAACTTAATTAACCATTGAATTATCCGGTCAAAATACGTTATATTAGAAGCATGCATTTTAGATCGATACGATGGCATCGTGGTCAGGTGGCCATAATTGCTTTGTTGGTAACAGCGGCTTTGATTTTGGTTGGCTTATCTCTGGCGTCCCGAACGACAAAGGAAATTTCTCTAGCGACACAAACGAAAGAATCCAACAAAGTTTTCAGTTCATCGGAAACAGGAGCGGAAAAAGCCATCTCTCAAGTGATTGATGCTTTAGACAAGCAAGAATCGATTCCAACGACTGATCTTCAAGGGGTGATTAACGATGCTGACAATAATACACAAACTACTTATTCGATTACTCCTCAAACTTCATTGAGCATGAAGGTGCTTAAAGGGGCAAAAGTAGTTGTTAATCT
>WFRK01000029.1 GCA_015486535.1 Candidatus Microgenomates bacterium
AGCAACGTCTCGGTCACTTTATCAAATTCAAGACTATCTTTTCGTGGCAAATTGGCAGCAGGCAACACAACCGGTTCTTCAACCGTCACCATTCAAACCAGCGGTTGGCCTTCAACCTCAACTATTGAACTTCAAAGTAATGACACCGCCTTGATTGGCAATGATGGCACAGCAACAAACTATACCATTACCAGCGTTCCCTCGGCTTCAACTTTTAATATCACCCCGGTTTTGGAAAGTGGCGATACTGACAGCGGCGATGATGTCATCAGTACTCAGTCAGCCGATCTCACCGTTAAATTGACTACTACCAATGCTATACCCAATGGTATTTTCCGTATCTTAGTACCGGCGGAGACAAGTAATACCAGTGCGGCTGATGGCTTACCTGACAGTGGCGAATTCGATTTCAGCACCACTACTCCCACAGTCACTTGTCCTACTGATATTACCAACTATGATTTTGTCGGTGGCGTTGCCTCCGCCTCAGCTGTGACCATTGATGGTCAAGATTATCACGCCTTTACCTGCGCTTATTCCGGTGCCGGTGCGATTGGTACCGTTTTTGACGGTACCACTAACGGAGCAATTACCATCAGTGGTTTAATTAATCCCGCCCCAAAATCAACTCATGTTGCCGGACAAGCCGACACCTATCGTATTGTTGTCCAGCAACTTGATGATAGCGCGACGGTCAAAGATGCCACCACTATCTCTGTTGGTGCAATTGAAGCGGTGCGTGTGACGGCTGAAGTAGCCCCACAAATTAGTTTGAAGATTGAGGGTGTCAGTTCCGGCACTACTGCCTGTGGTACGACCACCGATGTGACCACCACTGCCACCGCCGTCCCTTTGGGTGCATTGTCTATCGGTTCTTTTGTTGATGCCGCTCAAAAGATCACCGTTTCAACCAATGCGGTTGGCGGTTATACTGTCACTGCCGTCGAAAATGACCAATTGGGGCGAAATGCGACTACTTGCACCGGCGATGGTACGAGTAACACGAATTGTATTCCCGACTCACCCGGTGATGATAGTTTGATGAGTCATACTAATGGTGATGATTGGAGTGCTACCGCTACAAAAGGTTTCGGTTATTCACTGGATAACAACACAGCGGCAAACCCAGCCTTCCTCTACAGTGGCACAAGCGGTTCTTGTGATGGTGGTAATGATTGTTATCGCCAGTTTGCTGATGCCCAAGACTCACAAAGCCCGGTAACTATTTTCAGCTCCTCAACTGTGGCCGATAGTGAAAATCTAGATGTTTGCTATAAGGCGATTATCTCGAATACACAACCGGCGGGTAACTATGAAAACTACATTACTTATACGGCGACAGCCACTTTTTAGTTAATTAAAAACAGCAAAAATTATGAAAACAGTCCTGCCCCCTCTAAAAAAAGCTATTGTTATCACCGCCGTTGTCGGTTTGGCGTTTGTTTTGTTTAAACAAACAACTCTTGCCGCTCCTCCCACTCTCAGTGCCTCTAAAGCCACCACTTCTCAATTGAGTCAACTCACTCTCACAGCCATCCCTCCTCGCTTGGGTGATGCCGGTAGATTGACTGGCAGTCCCGGTCAAATAATTCGCACTAGTATTCGAGTGAAAAACAATTCAGCCAGTCCTGTCAGAGTCGATTCTCAGGCTCTAGATTTCATTTTGGCTGATGACAATAAAACGCCCATTCCACTCTCAGGGGTAAATGATGTTTCCAATCGCTGGAGCCTCGCTTCTTGGGTGACACTCGTGCCTAACAGCCAGGTATTAAAACCAAACGAAACCAAACCAATTAGTCTCGTCATTCAAATCCCAAAGAATGCTTTACCTGGCGGTCACTACGCCATGGTCGTTCATCAACCAAGTTTGAGTTTGGCAAAGATGAAGCAAGCAGATCAAGGACAACCGGATACCTTAACTGGTGTGAATCAGCGTGTCGGTACATTGCTTTACCTGATCGTTAAAGGCAAAATTAACGAGGAGGCAATGATTCGGGAGTTGAAATTCCCTCATTTAACTGAATTTGGGCCGATTCCTTTTTCTTTCACCGTCGAAAATATGTCTGATATGCACATCCGACCGGCATTGCAAGTCACCATCAAAAATCTCTTTGGCAAAACAGTGGCTCAAATCCCTCTGGAAACAAAAAATATTTTCCCTTTAACCTCAAGAGAGTTTCAAGGCAGCTGGGATAAGGTCTGGGGTACCGGTCACTACACGGCCACTGTCAGCGTTATCTATGGCGAACACGGCAAGATGGCTATCGCCAAAACAGCTTTTTGGTTCCTGCCAGTGACCTTGATTGCCGCCGTTTTGGTTGTTTTACTCACACTCTTAGCTGCCGGCATTGCCATCCGCCGCCACCTGATTTATCGCAAAGAAAGTCAGGCGAGAAAGATTGCTGAATTGGAAACAGAGTTGGCGGAAATGGAGAAGAAAAAGGGAGAGTAAATTTAGGTAAGACTCTTTTTTAATATAGCCAAGTTTGTAACTGAGCAAAAGAATGGTGTTTGTTTCATACGTGGTTGACATCTATCCAAATGTAACTATAATATATATCGTATATATATTTGAAGATATAAATTTAAGGAAGATATGATGCCAAGTCACAAAACTCATACGCCAAAGGGAGTAAAAAAATTAGTTACTTTTTCTACAACACTTTATCAACATGCTCAAAATCGAGCACAAGCTTTAGGTTTGGGTTTTGCCGAGTATCTGCGTTTTTTGCTTGTTGATGATGTCAAAAAGCGACCTATTTCCGACTTAGAGGTACTTTCTCCGGAAGTAGATAAAGAGATTGGCGCATCATTAAAAGATTACGCTGAGGGACGTTACGAAATATTAGAGACTGAAGCAGATATCAAAAAATTTGTCGATCGTCTTTAAGCGAATGAAGTATCGACTTGTAAAAACCACTAGATTCCAAAAGAAAACTTCTAGATTAGTATCTCGAAATGAACCATTAAGAAAAAAGATTTCAAAAACTTTAAAGACCTTGCAAAAAAATCCTTTTTTCTCTGGTTTAAAAACACATAAAGTTCAATCCCGCATTTATGGTATCAAGTACAGTAGTCGCGTATCAAAGGATGTTCGGATTATTTGGAATTTTGACGAACAAAACAAAGTTTGTTTGCTCTTGCTCGACCTTGGCAGTCATAGCGGTAGCGGTAAAGTTTATCATTAATTCCTCTCACCTAGCTGAAAAAGATCGTCTCTAGTTCCTCCCCTCCCAACTTTCAACTCCCAACTAATATTCTCCTTTTCTTCGCCTTTTTCCTAAATACTATAGGCGTTTAATATTTTTCGGGCATTATTGGGGATAAATTATTTTTATTGCATAATTACTGCATTATTCAATCATATCTGGTAAATTATTCACGCAATTGCTAAATTAGCATTATAACCATCATTTATCAAATCAAACTAGAAGAGAAAAATCGTTAAAAACAGAAACCCGAAACTTTATATAGAATTAAATTTTCAATTAAACAAAAAGCAAAACTTAAATGTTTCGGTTTTTAATGCTACTCTAGTCGCCTCACTCCCAACTCCCGTCTCCAAACTCCCATCTCCCAACCCTATGCCAGCGATTCCCCTCTCCCAACTCCCAACTCCAAACTCCCATCTCCCAACCTTATGCCAGCGATTCCTCTCTCCCAACTCCCGTCTCCTAACTCCCAACTCCAAACTCCCAACTTCTTCCCTCCCTCGCAAAGCTATAACCTATTTTCTTTTATTATAAGCTGCATTTGCTTGATTAACTCTATTGGTCGAGTTGCCTCTGGAAAATAAAAATTTGTCAGGCCCAGATCATCGGTTAAAACCAAAATAATTTTTTCCAGAATGAGATTAAATTGCGTTTTTTCTTTCATCAACCATTCATTTTGTAATTTCACTTTGTTTAGCAATAAATCAATTTGCCTGCTAATACCAGAGTAAGCATTATAGAGCTCGGTTAATGAGTAATATTTAATTACTATCGGCCTTAAATCACCGATCACCACCTTATTTAACTCCACCAGCAACACAGCCTGATGATAAAACCGCTCACAAACTTGAGGCAATTCCCCGCTCAAACCGGTCGGCCAAAGGTAAACACCCCGCATCAGTGGTAAGGCACCGCTTTTCAGCGCTAAACCTCTGAGATAACGGAACTGCTTATCACCCTTTGGTGGTCGCAAAAAGAGCAATTGGCTCCACTCCCCCGACCAATCATGCCAAAAAGAGTTCAAAGCCCGAAATTTAGCCTCTAACAACTGACGGCCTTGTTTGGTTAAACTCAACCAGACAGCGTCATCAAGTGTCACTGACTCAATTAAACCCTTTTGCACCAATAAATAAATCAAAGAACGGCGACCGGCAGCAGATAACTCGGGTAATAACCAGTCTAGCTGCGTTAACGCCAAACGAAATGGCGTTTGTTTAGAGGGTTGATAAAGCAATAGCAGCAGTTTTTGGGTCGTTTTTCTCATCTTAAATTTACCATTAATCACTAAAATCATTCATACTTTGTATGAC
>WFRK01000030.1 GCA_015486535.1 Candidatus Microgenomates bacterium
AATCCTAAATCTTCTTGATTTGTTTGATCAACAGTCCCTTCACGGAGCAATCGTCGCCGCCGATCATAAATAATCTCCCTTTGCTTGTTCATGACATCATCGTACTCAACCAATCGTTTTCTTTGATCAAAGAAAAATCCCTCGACTTTTTTTTGGGCTGATTCAATCGATTTACTTACAACACCATGTTCAATCGGTTGGCCCTCATCAATCTTGAGGAAATCCATAATCTTAGAGATCTGTTCTCCCCCAAAAATGCGCATGATTTCATCTTCAAGCGCAACGAAGAATTGGGAAGCACCGGGATCACCCTGACGACCGGCACGACCTCTTAACTGATTGTCGATTCGGCGCGACTCATGACGTTCGGTACCTAAGATATAAAGTCCACCTAATGAGACCACTTCTTCATGATTTCGGCGCCACTCTTCTAAACTTTTTTGATACTGCTTCAATTTATAATGATTGGGATTGACTGCCGGAGGTAATTTGAGTGTCTTGGCCAACTTTTTTATTTCAGGAGAAAGCTCTTGCTTGGTGGTCAAATGTTTTTTGCGAAAATCTTTTAGTTCCGGTTTGGCGCCACCAAGAACAATATCGACTCCGCGACCAGCAATATTGGTCGCAACAGTAATCGCTCCCTTTTTACCCGCGTCAGCAATAATGAAAGCTTCCCGTTCATGATTCTTTGCATTTAGGACTTGATGGGGAATTTTTTTTCGCTTGAGAAAATCGGCGATAATTTGGTTGTGGGTGATTGAGCGCGTCCCGATCAAAATTGGTTGACCTTTGGCATGAAGTTTCTCTATTTCTCTCACGATGGCAGAATATTTAGCGGCGGCAGTTTTATAAACGATGTCCCCTTTGTCTTGACGAATAATTGGTTCATTAGTGGGAACAACGACAACATCAATGCCATAGATTTCCTTAAACTCTTCCGCTTCTGTCTCTGCTGTTCCGGTCATGCCGGCGAGTTTTTGATAAAGTCTGAAATAATTTTGAATTGAAATTGTCGCTAAAGTGCGTGATTCTTTTTGCACTTCAACCGCTTCTTTTGCTTCTATCGCTTGATGCAAGCCATCAGAATAACGTCGGCCGAACATCAATCGACCCGTATGTTCGTCAACGATAATTACTTTGTTATCACGGACAATATAATCTTTATCTCGTTGGAAAAGACTAGTCGCCTTCAAAGCTGACTCAAGGTGATGAATGGTGTCGAAGCTTTCCTCATAAAGGTTTTTTACGCCCAATTTGCGCTCGAGCCTTTTTACTCCCAAATCGGTTAAACTGGCTGTTTTAGCTTTCTCATCGATAACATAGTCAATGTCTTTACTCAATGAACGGACCATTTGGGCGTATTCATAGTATTGTTTGGTATTATCTCCCTCAGGCGCAGAGATAATTAATGGCGTGCGCGCTTCGTCGATCAAAATTGAGTCCGCCTCATCGACAATGGCGAACTGATGAGCATACTCGCTTCTCTGCACCATTTGTTCAATTGATTGGACCATGTTGTCACGCAGATAATCAAAGCCAAATTCATTATTGGTGCCATAAGTGATGTCAGCCGCGTAAGCATCTTGACGAGTAATCGGTCGGAAATGTTCCAATCGCTCGTCACCTCTCGCCTCCGCCTCGAATTCAGGGTCAAATAAACTAGATTTTTCATGGACAATCACCGCCGTTGATAAACCAAGAAAATGATAAATTGGTCCCATCCAACCGGTGCCAATTTCGGCTAAATAATCATTCACAGTAACCAAATGAGCACCTTTTTTCAGGAGGGCGTTGAGATAAAGTGGTAAGGTAACTGTTAGAGTTTTACCTTCACCCGTTTTTTGTTCGGTGATTTTACCCTCGTGTAGAGCGATACCGGCTAAAAGCTGGACATCAAAGTGGCGCATACCCAAAGTGCGGCGAGAGACTTCGCGTACTGTGGCGTAAGCTTCCGGCAGAATTTGATTAAGGATATCTTGGTCAGTGACATTTTGCGCTTGTTTTTCCTTAATGAGCGCTCGAAATTTTTTGGTTTGCTTGGCCAATTTTTCGTCACTGAGTTTTTTCATTCCCGACTCAAGTGCGTTGATTTGATCAACAATTTTTTGGTAGCGTTTGAGATGTTTTTTATTTTCGTCAAATAAAGAGTTAAGAAACTTTAACATAGGGCAGCTATTATATAGGGTCAAAGGTTAAATTTTAAGGGTTAAATTGTTGAAGCGAGACACTAAAATGAACTTCAAAGTTGCGAGTTTGATTTTCTTCCGGGAAGCATCGCACTTGATTCAGTTTTGGTTTGGACCGCATTGACCGCTATTTCAAACAATGTTTGGGAAACTGCCTCTAATTGTTCTAGTATCTCTCCAAATACTTGAGAATCAAAAATTGCACGATCAGTACCCGTCATGAAGAAGTTAGATAAAAAATCTGCCAAGACGCTTGCTTGTGCTGCAATGAACGACTCAAGATGTGCACTGTCTTTGTTAAACTGATCTGTTTTTAAAATTTTTCGAGCAGCTGCTAATAAATGTATATAACTAATTTGGCCCTCCGATGACATTTCTAATAATGATGGATAATATGTTAGGAATTGACGCAGTTTTTTTTGATTATCTGATGTAAATGGTATGGAATTTTCCCGGTACATTCGGATGGCTTCCTTTAACAGTTCTGTTTCCACTTGACTTAGTTTTTCCCTGAGTTGCACATAAGCCTTTCGTTCTACTTGTCTTAGTCCTAACTCGGTTAAGTTAACTGTCTGACCATTTAATCTCAAATCACCCCGTCTCATTGCGTTGATAAAATCTTCATCTCCGTTTAACTGGATACTCGTAATTGCCCCAGGATAAGATTGAACCAAAAAAACTCCACTTCGGAAAAAGAAAACCGGTAAGACTCCTACTCGATACCACCAAGAAACATTTTCCCCATCCTCAACATACCGATGAATGAGTTACCAATAGACTGCCTGTTCGCCAATTTTGGCAACTGCTTGATCCATTAAAGTATACTTTTCTTCTAGTGGATTGAAAATAATCCGGGATGGTTGAACGGCGATCTCCTTCGAAGTAGCAGGATCAACTAAAGAACCATGTGGTTGTTCCAGATCGACCACATCCAAGACATGTGTGAGATCAAAGTGCCGATCAAGCTGATATCTCCGTCTTTGTAGTTGGGTTAATATCCATCTGAGATTAATATCTTCGATAGTTTTAACTTCACCCAAGTAAATTAATGGCCATTTTCTTGTCTCATACGTACCGATGATTTCTCCACCTTTCAATAAGGTTGGATCAACGCATCGAAGCGATTCCAGATTGGCATGTTGTTGGGGACAAACTGGTTTTGGTTCCCTCTCGCCGTTTTTTGTCATAAGGTGATTAATTTTGCTTTATTACCTTTATTGCAGTGATTATAGCATCCCTTGCTCTTTTTGCGCTATATTGATATGATATGATTGATATAAGATAGGAGAAAGGAAGAGATGGGGAAAAAAGAAGGGGACAACGGTCCAAAAGATGTGGCTGAAACCGCGAATTTGTCCGAACAACTTACACAGGCAATAAATAGATTGGCTGAAATATTTAAAGAAGAGGATGCCCCCAATCTCGTACTTCCTGATCTGTTACGATTAGCTGAGAAAGTTTATAATGCTTATTATGGGTCAGGTAAGTGGCAAGCTGGTGTTGCTGCAGTTTTTACTGATGTAATGAGTGGTGCTGCCACTATCTCCGGTTTTTCCTACCAAAATTGGCTTTCTCTTGGATCTAAGAAAAACACCGGTCCACAAATTTTGATTTATTCTTCTTTGACAGCGTTGCGATCTGCTATCTCATTTATTAATTTTCAATCACTCGATGAAATACAAATAATCGGAATCAATGCCAACATTGGATACTACATGAACGAACTTGTTCGCTATGCGGCTGCCATTAAAATAATGCAATTAGGTAGTCAAGTGGAAGCAGCGATTCAACCACTGGCAACGAGAACGGAAGACGAAGAGTTCCCACGTTTAGATTTCTACGCAATGATAGAATTAATTCGTCACCTTGATCCTAATGATACTCCCTTTTTATGGCTTTTTAGCTTTATGCACAGCTTAGTGCCAGGGTCATCATCAATGTCAGAACACCAATCGGCTAATGAGAAAAAAACCTCTTCTATGATTACAGAATTAACTAGTGTTTTGTCTTACGAAGAAGTGGAAGAGATCATCAACGACCGAACAATAGAACTCTTCAATCAGCTGAGGGATTTAAAAGAAAAAGGTGAGTTGTCTATGCATCGAATAGCTCTTTTAGCCGTGATCGAGGCAAAGATGATGGGTGTCGCAAAACAAATGGCTCTTAATTTAGTGGCAACAATGGAAAAAGAAATAGAGGAAGGATCTCAATTTGACTTTGCTGAATTTGAAGATATACAAAAGTATATAACCATAGCTTGGAGT
>WFRK01000031.1 GCA_015486535.1 Candidatus Microgenomates bacterium
AAAAGCGATCAACACTTTTAGACGCCAAATTAAACGACTGGCTATTTCCTATAACTGGGATAATGAAATCGCCACCTCTCATCCCGGTTACTATCGCTGGACGCAGTGGCTTTTCCTTGAGCTTTATCGGCAAGGTTTAGCTTATAAAAAGAAAGGCTCGGTTAACTGGTGTCCTTCATGTCAGACGGTTTTGGCGAACGAACAGGTGGTTGATGGTCACTGTGAACGATGTGATACGGCGGTAGTCCAGAAAGAATTGGAACAATGGTATTTCAAAATCACCCAGTATCGCGATGAGCTGATTAGCGGCCTTGACCAAGTCGATTGGCCTCGAGCAACCAAGCGCCAACAACTTAATTGGATTGGCAAAAAAGTGGGTATCAAGATCACATATCCCGTAGTTGATGAGCAAGGTCGTGATCGGGGAGAGGTAGTTTGTTTTACGACTCGTCCAGACACGAATTTTGGAGCCACTTTTGTTGTTTTAGCGCCCGAACATCCCTTAGCTGAAAAGGTGGCCCAATCGCGTTTCGTCGTTGCTGATTATATTCAACAAGCGCACCATAAGACCGAACTTGAGCGCCAACAGGAGGGGAGAAAGAAATCGGGTGCCTTTACCGGCCTTTATGCCATTAATCAATTAACCGGTTACAAAATGCCCATTTGGGTGGCCGACTTTGTTCTGGGTCATTTTGGCACCGGCGCCGTTGTCGGTGTACCGGGGCACGATCGACGTGATTTTGAATTTGCCCAATTTGTGAATCAAAATTATCCCTCTCAAGCGATTGAAATCATTCGGGTGGTTGTTGGTCCCGATGGTGATCGCGGTCCGATCGACAGTCTTGACAAAGTGCAGGAGAAGAGCGGCAAAATGATCCAGAGTGATTTTCTTAATGGTTTGGAAATCAGTCGCGCCATTGACAAAATGATGGATTATCTTGAGAAAAAAGGCTGGGGAAAGCGCACGACGAGTTACAAGTTGCGTGATTGGCTTATTTCTCGGCAACGCTACTGGGGGACGCCCATTCCGATTGTTTATGATCCGAAAGGCAGACCACATCCGGTCAAAGATGAGCATCTACCTTGGTTACTGCCAACCGATGTTGATTTCAAACCGACAGGGGAGTCGCCTCTCAAATCCAGTCGAGAATTCATCGAGCGGACCGAGAAGCTGTATGGTAAAGGTTGGCGGCCTGAATTTGATACGATGGACACGTTTGTCGATAGCTCTTGGTATTACTTGCGTTACGTCTCGGCACGTGATGAGCAACAGTTTGCTGCGCCGGATTTATTACGTCAGTGGTTACCGGTAGATTTTTATATGATCGGTCCGGAGCATATTGTTTTACACCTACTTTATTCAAGGTTTTTTACCAAGTTTCTTCATGATCAGGGTTACCTTCATTTTAGCGAACCATTTTTGAAGATGCGTCATCAGGGGATGATTCTTGGTCCTGATGGCAAAAAAATGAGTAAGAGCAAGGGAAACGTGATCAATCCGGATGAGATCGTGGCCAAGTTTGGTGCCGATACCCTCCGACTTTATGAAATGTTTATGGGGCCGATTGAGAGTGATAAACCTTGGGATGTGCGGGCGGTGATGGGAGTCTACAAATTTCTCGGTCGAGTCTGGCATTTAGTGCTGACCAGCAATCAGGGTAATTGGTCGGAGTCGTTGACAGAAAAAGCCCGTCTTTCACTCCGTCGAAAACTCCATCTGACTATCAAAAAAGTGAGCGAAGATATCCCAAAACTGAAGTTTAATACGGCGATTGCTTCCTTGATGGAGCTGGTCAAGCTTTGGGAGGATGTCGTTGGGAAAGCTTCGGTAACAGCGTTAAAGAACACAAATTTACCTAAAAAACAAATAAAGTCGGTATTAAGTCTGGAAGATTTGTACTCATTTGTAAGACTCTTAGCGCCCTTTACACCGTTTTTGGCAGAAGAATTATTTGATCGCTTAAAGAAAATGGGTTTAGCCGCTGAAAGTGCTTCAATTCATTTTGCTCTTTGGCCTCAATTTGATCAAAAATTAATCGCCACTGCCGCGGTAAATGTTGTCATTCAAGTGAATGGTAAGCGGCGCGCCCAATTAAGTATTGCCAATGATCGGATTAATCAGCGCGAGTGGATTATTGAGCAAGCGCAGCAGCTGCCAAAAGTCGCCCCTTGGTTAGATCACAAAACTGTGAGACGCGTGATTTACGTCCCCGCGAGAATTGTTAATTTCGTTGTGGCCTAATGGATTGTGATTTAATTACCAAAATTACACTTTTTGCAACAATTGCGTTTTAGAATCAGCTTCATGTTTGAGACTGATTTGTTTGATTCCGGTCGCTCATTGTTACCATCGATCAAAGTTAGTCATCGGTTCATGGCCTTGATCCTGATGATCAGCGGTCTCGGTTTTAGCTTATTCAGTCTCGCTTTATCAATTTGGCAGATTAATTTCAAATTTAATCAACCTGTTTTGGCCGAAGTGCCGGCGATACCGCTGGCGAGTGACTCGGCAAAAATCTGGATTGACATTGGTGGGGCGGTGAAAAAACCGGGACTTTATCCTCTGGACCAAGGAGATCGTCTGGCGCGGGCGATAAAAGCGGCCGGTGGTTTTTCTCACGCCGCAGATAAATATTATCTTAACCAGCAGCTTAATTTAGCCCAAGAACTGAAAGATGGCCAGAAAATTTACATCCCCACAAAGGCAGACTCGGCTGTAACCAGACGAGTTCAGTCAAGCTCAAACCAAACCGTAACTGAGCACAGAAGCAGTGGTAGTGGCAACGCTTCAGTTCT
This sequence comes from Candidatus Microgenomates bacterium, assembly GCA_015486535.1. GTDB lineage: Bacteria > Patescibacteriota > Microgenomatia > UBA1400 > PJMF01 > WFTH01. Next base: position 2,797 of record WFRK01000031.1, read on the forward strand.
AATTGACCAAACACAACAGGCAAAGCAAACGTCAGCGCAGCGCTCACTTCAACAAAGTCAAACGCGGACGGATCAAAAGAATGAGCCTCAATTAATTTCCCTCAATCATGCTTCACAAGTCGATTTGGAGAGGTTAACTGGTGTGGGCGAGGTGCGGGCTTTAAAGATCATCCAACACCGACCTTATGACAAACTGGATGAGTTGGTGAGCAAAAAAGTTATCTCCGAGAAGATTTTCCAGCAAAATTTAGCCAAATTAACGCTTTAAGCCGATTTTAATTATTATGTCTACCTAAGTGATCTATAACGGATTATGTCCTATAATCATAAAACTAATTCACAAACAATCGTTTTGATATTATTAACCGTTCTTATATTTTTGCGTTTTTTACAATATAAAAATTGGGGGCGAAAGAATACCGATGATAGACTTATAACTGCTAAAGTTCAACATGGGAGCGGCCAGTTAGTCGTTGGGGGTGGCCAATTGCTTATAAAGAGATATAACCATCATTGTTTTTACTTTGTCAATTTTGCAAGCAGTCAGTTGGCTGACCAAAGTCGTTTGGGCCTAATTGTGCCTCATTGTCAGCAATATAGGCTAGGAAGCGTACTTGAAGTAACTGGCAGTCTTAATGATTCAAGTGCTAATCAGTCAAAACAGTTAAAAATTCTGTCCCATCCCACTATTAAGTTAAAAAAAATTAGTTTTCTTTCGCCTTTTCTAAACCTGAGAGAAAAAATCGCCCATTATTTTCAATTTTTACTTGGTGATCCAGAGGGAAATTTGTTTTTTAGCCTCATGTTTGGTGATCAAGCTCGTTTAACGCCAATGATCAAACAAGAGGCTAATATCCTAAGTCTCAATCATCTCTTGGCAGTAAGTGGTTTACATTTGGTGATTTTGGTTGGTTTATGTTGGCGTTGGCTGAGGTATTTGCCTCGAGTTATTGGTTTAACAATGCTCAGTTTGTTGATTTTTTTCTATTTAGCTCTCAGTCTCTTTAAGCCTTCAACTCTCCGCGCCGGCGGCATGATTCTCAGCTTATTTTGGTCAAGGCAGTTCCTGTTCCGCAGTTATCGCAGTTTTTTCAGTTTAGGCTTGATTTTTGGCCTTATTCTATTGGTCCAACCAGGCTTGATTGAGAGCATTTCTTTGCAACTATCTTTTTTGGCGACAGCAGGCATTCTCTTTTTGCACTCGATGCAGAAGAGACAAAATCAACTAATTTCTCTCGAGTTAGTTGACAAAACCCTCTTTATACTCGAGAAAAAGAAACGACATTTACTTGAGCAGATGAAAGATTATTTATGGGCCAGTCTAAAAATAAGTTTGGTCGTTGAAATATCCATTTTCCCTCTGATAATTAATTATTTCCATGCTTTTTCTCTCTGGTCTCTTTTATCTACCGCTCTTTTCCTCTGGTTGTTAGTGCCGATCTTTCTTTCCGGTCTGGTTTTACTTTCTCTCTCTCCCTTGATTTATTTTGGTTGGTTTGGTTGGACAATGTTGCAAACACTCGCGTTAGTTTTTAGCTTGCCTCTGAAAATCATGCTTTGGTTGATGAATTATTTGGCTCGGTTTGATTCAGTTTACTACCAGTTCCCTCAGTCGGTGTCTCAACTTACCTTTATTTGGTATACCAGCCTGGGTTTTCTTCTTTCGATTTATTTTTTATTGCGATACCAGAGAAGTAGGTGGCCAAGGAGCAAGGAAATAAGTCAGGGAATGAGCCCATGAAACGTTGGTGGTTTGCTTTACTGCTCATTCCCTCATTCATTTTGGTCGGTTTGATCATCAAGCGTTGGCCCGATCAGCAACTGCATGTCGTTGTTTGTGATGTGGGACAAGGTGACGGTATTTTGATTTCCTACGGTTTTCAACAGGTGCTCATCGATGGCGGGCGAGATGAGAAAATTTTAGCTTGTTTGCACAATCATCTCCCTTTTGGTGATCATACTCTCGAAATGGTGGTGGCGACACACGCGGATGCTGATCACATCGGTGGTTTAGTTTCCGTTTTTAAGTCCTTTAACGTTGAAGAAATAATTACCACTAACCAAGGTAAGAAAACCGCCGATTTTGCAGAGTTTTGGCGCCTTGTCCAGGCTAAAGAAAAGCGGGGGACGCGGGTGATTCAACCCCGGCGAGGAGAAGTGCTTTGGCAGCGGCCACAGCTATGGTTAGAAAGTCTCTCTACCTCTGGTAGGATTGAGTCAAAAAATCAATCGAAAAAGCAATTTTCCGAAACAATATTATCGGCTCATTTAGCGGTCAATGGTGAAAAGACAGTTGATTATAATAATGGATCAATCGTACTTTTACTTCAGTTTGGTCGCTGCTCATTTTTGTTTACCGGAGACCTAGAAAAAGAGGGCGAACTATCATTGCTTCATCAGGGTTTGCTAAGGAGGATTGATGTGCTAAAAGTAGGGCATCATGGGTCAAAATCATCTAGTAGCCAAGCATTTTTAGCTAAAATTAGACCCGAAATTTCGCTCATCAGTGTCGGTAAAAATAACCATTATGGACACCCATCACCTCAAGTTATTGCCCGATTACACCAAATTGGTGCTCAAATTTATCGCACTGATCTAGTTAGTACTATTGAAGTCAGTAGCGATGGCCAACAACTCTTTGTTAAAACAGGCAAATAAAGCTTTGTGATGAACGCTTCTTTTGCGAGAGACGATTTTTAATCTGAAACGTACTTTGACACAAATAATTATCATTGTCAATTGTGATTGAGCTTGATCGCTATCACACATAATTCATACTTTGTTTATTTTATGATTGTTTGAAAAGCGTGATGGAGATTAAATTTTTCGTAGTAGTAGCAAGTAAGAACTAATTGCCAGCAATGGATGTAAGTGCAAAATGAATCAATGATCAGTAGTTATTTTTATCAGTCAAATTAACCGTCAGTTTACTTTTGATGAATTCCCAGCGCGATTATTTTTTATTGACAATAAGCAAGATGATGGTTGTAATTGAGAGGGATGTTGACATTGGAACGATCATTAATGATTATTTTTTGTTTTTAGATCAATGAGCTAAATCGTATTTTTGAGTACAAAATAATAGTCTGGTTTTCTTTGATTTTATTTTATTGCACCACTAGCTTGGAGAGTAAATATTGTGAACAATATTTACGGGTTTTGTTTGTCAAATATTTATTGCCAGTTAGTGGTTTTATCATAGCATTCTCTCATGGCCATTGAATCTGAATTCAACCCTGTTAGTGCAAAGTAGAAACGTCCCTTTCTTAGCAAAGTAGAAATGTCCCCTTTCGGGTAATTTATACGTTGTTAATGTTTTTAAACAGCTTTTGCTGATTTATAGAATTGATTTGGTTGTTCTAGTTCAGCAGGACTAGATTCCCAAGGG
>WFRK01000032.1 GCA_015486535.1 Candidatus Microgenomates bacterium
AAAATTTAAGCAAAATTGAGAAACCAACACTCCCACCAACCGAGAATTGAAAATTAAAAGTATTAATCTTGCCAACTTTCTTTTTGATTCAAAAACCAACCCTCTTGATTTTCAACTCGCCTGCCTACCGCCTGCCTGCCGGTAGGCAGGGCAGGCAGGTTCGCTTATGCTAATATCTTTATTTTAATTAACAAACGCTCACTCTTTGGCTGTTGACTCCAAACTTTAGTAACTGACTTAAGTCACAAAGTCACCAGCCAAGGGTCGAAAATCAATGGGGTTGGTTTTTAGATTTGTATTTCAGGTTGATATTTCACACTTAATTTGCAAGACTTATTAAGAGATTGTGCCTCCCCCAACGACGACTGTTTGATCACTTACTTCAGCATAAAAGACTGCCGCTTGTCCCGCCGCGATACCCCTTGCAGATTTTGCAAGTATCACTTTAAGTTTGTTTTTTTCTGTTTGCAGCCGACAATCAAGGAGCTCACCTGTGTGGCGAATGCGTACCTTGAGATTTTTGAGTTGTTCTATTGGTGCTAATTTCGGATTGATGACGTGCAGATTAGTTACAAAGAATTTAGTTCTTAATGTTTGGGGTCCAAAACCGACTACCAACTGATTAGTGCTTGGTTTTTTGGCTACCACGTAAAATGGTGGAATATTATGCTTGGTAATGATGCGCCCGTCAGCCAATTTGACAGCGGTTTTTTGATTAATCGTAAAACCGGAACGTTGGCCAATAGTGTAAAACCATAACCCGTGATGTTTGCCGATGATATTTCCCTCAGTATCCACCACGTCACCGGGATTCTCTCCCAGTTTATCCTGCAAAAATTGATGGACATCAATATCACCAATGAAGCAAATACCGACAGAGTCCTTTTTATTTGCTACGTGGATGGCCCGTTTTTTCGCTTCCGCTCTGACCGCCTGTTTAGTGAGGTCAGCGAGCGGAAACAAGATGTGTTTGAGTTGTTCTTGTCTTAGAGGATAAATAAAGTAGGTTTGATCCTTATGTTTGTCTTTTGGCACCAGCAAGTTACTCCCGTCGGTTTTGGCATAATGGCCAGTGGCCACAAAGTCGAAATTATTTTGCATGGCCCAATCGTAAAATAAACCAAACTTAATTTCCTTGTTGCACATCACATCGGGGTTGGGTGTGCGACCTGCTTGATACTCTTTGAAAAAATATTCAATCACTCTTTCTTTATAAGGTTTTTTGAAATCTAACACTTTGAAAGGAATATCGAGTTGAAAAGCAACTTTTTTAGCATCAAGCAAATCTTTTTGGGCACGGCACTCCCCTTCCCACGAATCAAAAAAAACGCCCGTCACATCATAGCCCGCTTCGACTAACAGATGGGCGCTGAGAGATGAGTCCACTCCCCCACTCATTCCAAGGGCGACTTTTTTTGATTGCATAAGGTGTATTATAGCTTGTCTCGGAGCTGGTTTTCTTAGTAGTTTCGATTTTAAGCAAGATATAAAGTATCCGCATGATATCAAGGTAAGTTTTTTTATCACGAAATGAGCTTCAAATAGAGATGAGTGAAGTGAAATGGCCACGGACTTCTTTATTATTTTTTAAATTTTTTTTAGGTCAAATATAACTTGTGATATTGTGATATAATTTAATCGTTAGTAAATAGAAAGGAAAAACTATGTCAGAAAGAGTGAGAAATACTGTTTCATCGCAAGAGAGAATCATGCCAGATAGCAAAGTCGGTCTTAGTTTGAGCTTCTGCGTGCTTGATATTTTGCATGGTGAGGTAAAGGAGGAAGAAGTCAAAGAAATAATCGCTGGTACAAACGCCGCCTCGCCAGGACAGTGGGATGAAGTAATGAGGGTGTATAGAAAATCTTATTGGTATGAAAATCCAGAAGAAGGAGAAGCAATTGCTCGGCGTTTGCTTAGGGCTGGAAAGATCAGGCAACCTCGCCAAGAAGGCAAAACCGCACATAATATTGCCAAAGGACATTGGATTAAGGCTAGTGAAGTTGGTGAGTGGGAAAAGCAACAGCAAGTCAGTAATTAATTGCTGAGAAAATGATAAAGAAAATAAATTTTTGATTACATCGCACAACAATATGCATCTGTTTTGGTTCTTGTAGGGTCTCGACCCACATTAGTTATGTGATTGTGATGTAATCGACATAGTGTACTGCAACATTAGATATGTGTGCATGTTAGGTAAAATATCGTTGAATTTACATTCATGAGTAATTTTGAATCTCACTATTTGGATCAAGCTGAAATAAATAAACCAGCAAGAATGCTTGAAAAACCTTTAATTTTCGGTACTGAAGGCGAAAGACCAGAAGGGCGAATCTATCACAGATATGCCGTTACAGATGATGTGGGAACATTACTCAATGGTTTAAATGTAGCGAATCTTTTTTCGCGATCACCCGGAGATAGACAAACATCCGGACTTTATTTTAGTGGTTATGGCCGTTGTTCTGAAGTAGCTAATGTTAATGTTCATCCAACTGACAAATGGGGTATTGTTGAGGTGGATGTTAGTTTTGACTTAGACATTATGGTAGATGATTTGGTAAAAAAAGGCAGATTCGCCATTTTTATAGCAATGAGAATAACTCCAAATAACTTTTACATCTTTAGAAATCGCATTCGAGAAGTTGCTCACTTTGCTAGGGGTGGTCGGCATCATAGTTTAGTTTTAAGAGGGGAATACTCAGAGTTAGTAGGTGCTACAGCTGAAATAAATATGGTTGACCTCCCGCCCGAGCAACTTTCTAAAATGGGATCGGATCTTCAAGTTATGATTGTGGATAGAGATAGTCGGAATCATAGATATGAGTTCAAACGGTATTCTGAAGTTATCACTGATATTCGAGAGGGAAAAATTTAATGGTATATCATTTGACACGGTATATGAAATTTGATGATTTTTGTTTAGTTGAAGTTTAAAGAACTGCAAAAATCATCTTGCCTAAATTTTTGGAATATTATCATAATTTTAAGGGAAGTTTAAAACTTAATGGCATTAAATTCAAGCTTAGTCCTTTGCGGAGATTGTTTACGCTTGTGTCTGTCGGGTAAAGACGCCTTGATTGTCTTCCGCTTGTTTTTAATACCAGCATTTTTGATCAAAAACTTAAGCAATGGCTGAAGTTTTATAATACGATGAGGCCACATCAATCACTCGGTTACAAAACACCAATGCAAATGTTACAATTACTGACTAATTAACAAACTCGTTTGTCTCAAATGTGTGTGAGCAGGACAAAAGTGCATTATAGCTTAGTTTTATGTTATACTTACACCTAATACATCAATCAGTTTAGATCTATTTAGGTGTATTTCAGATATGAAAACAAAAAGAGTTTTGAACTACCGAATAATTTTAACTCCAGACAAACGTACTGGATCTGGTAGTGCGTGTTATGTCGCATCGTGTCCAACTTTGGGAGTGGTAGATGATGGTGATACTTCAGAGGAGGCATTGAAAAACATAAAAGAAACTATTAAGTTTCATTTGGAGTCACTAAAAAAAGAGGGAAAAGAAATTCCAGTAGATAAGCCAGAAGAGGAGCTTGTTGCCAACGTCCAGATTCAGTTTGCTTCTTCTCTTTCTGCCGCCAGACACTCCAACAACTTTGCTTTCTAAGCATGACTAAACTTCCATCAGTCACTCCCAAAAAATTAGTTAAATTACTACATAAACAAGGATTTCACATTAGTAGACAAACAGGCAGTCACGTGCGTTTGATTCATCCAGACGGCCGCGCTACTACGATAGCTATGCACAATCGGGATTTGCCGAAGGGTACTTTAAGAGCAATTTTAAAGCAAGCAAGTGTTTCTGTAGAAAGTTTTACAGA
>WFRK01000033.1 GCA_015486535.1 Candidatus Microgenomates bacterium
GAATTGTCATTGCCAAAAGATGCGTCAACATTACTCTCTCCTATACTGAGAGATCCCGACTTTGGAGATAAATTCGTCAATGAATTAAAAAACCAAGCTAGCGAGCGTAATCAGGCTTTAGCAAGGGGGATTTCTAGCAGGATTGGATCTATTTTGGAGCTTACACCTCCACAAACTGAGGATAGTTTAAAAATCAAAATAAGTTATCTTGAAGAAATGAGGTCTAGATTGTCACGTTTATTGGGTACTTTGGCTGAAGCTCAACAAGCAAACCCTAGTAATCAGGTGCTAGATGGTTTATTTAAATATGCAGAACAGCAGATTGAACCAGCAAGAGAGATGATAAGAAAGAAAATAGAAGAAAATAGAAGAGCAATGTCCGCCCATGAGAATGAAACCGACATATAGTTATAGTTATCCCTATTGATCGATTTATTTTTTCTTATCCAACTTGTCCAAGCCGAGTACTTTGACGCCGTAATAAACCACCAGAGCAATGACGAGAAAATCAATTAACACGGAAACAAAATGGCCCCACATGAGATCAATCGGTCCCATTTTTAGATTATAGCTGGCCAAATTACCCGCTGCACCCAAAGCAACGCCAATAATCGGATTGATTAAATCATTCACTAAGGCGGCCACCAGTTTGGAGATGGCACCACCAAGAATAAAACCGACGGCAAGGCCGACGACGCCCTGTTCACGGATGAAATCAATAAATCCCTTCATGAAAACTCCTTTATCTTCACTAATATTAAAGCAAATAGAGTATATCATTAACCATAAATAATAGACTAGGTATTTGTGTCGTCATTGGGATTTAATCAAGACTTTAGATTATTGTTAATGACAGAAGTTGGTGTTATTATATGACGTGTATTACTTAATTTTTAAGAAATAGACGTTATGAATATCGCAGCTCAATTGAATCAAGCCGAAAGAGTTTCCACAGTTTTCACTATTGCTGAGATTCAAACAATACTATAGTGCTCCCGACAGGAATCGAACCTGTATCTAGCGCTTAGGAGGCGCTCGTTCTATCCGTTGAACTACGGGAGCTCGTTTATATGCTCTGCCTGATCAACTTTATAATGGTGTCAACTATTATAAAGTTGACTTTATTATGGTTAAGGTTTCTAGTGTCGGAGTGACTGGACTCGAACCAGCGACCTCACCGTCCCGAACGGTGCACTCTAGCCATCTGAGCTACACTCCGATATGTCTATTTTACCATCATTCATCTTTGTTGAAATTGGAAGAGGCGCGACGCCAACTATTTCAGTTCAATAGCGTAAAGATTTAATGGTGTGGTTGGTGAAAAGCTAGTGTAAATAAGAATGCGGCTGCCGTCGGGCCAAGGATAAATGAACCGATTCATGAAGGGACCGGCATAGAGATTTTGCACATTGGTGCCATCATATTCCTCAATTTTAATGGTATTATTTTCACCAAAGAACAGATGATTTGAATCCGGATACCATTGGAAAGTATTGGCGTAAAGAGGTGAATGATAAACGCGCCAATTAGCCGCTGTTTCGGCTGCGCTTGAAGCTTGAAGCGATAGATGAGCACTCATTGTCGCCGTTGCTAACAAACCAAGTTTTAAGTTGGGTTGAATGGTCAAAAGATGTTTCTTCAACTGATGGCTGTCGGGTGCCTCTCGACCAACTTTGAAATTACGATCCTCCTCCCGATCGTAAACATAGATATTGCCCGGATGCAACTTTCTCTCTTGCGGTTGCGTACTTGCTGCCGGCAAGGGAGGCAGCAGATCAGGCGGAATCGTTGCCGCGCTGCTGGCAGTATAAAGCAGCTTCTTTTTGTCCGGTGAAAAATAAACATTGTAAGCGCTTCGGGTAGCAATGGCAATGATGGTGGGCGGAAATTTGTTCAAAAATTGTTTTTCTTTTAAGTACATTTCGTTTTCCCAAGAATCGAGGAGTTGGTGAAACTCTTTGAGACTGAGCGATTTGAGTTGATTTAACTGACTTTTTTTATTTACATCGATCAGTAATTTTTTATTTTTTGTCAAAATAATCAGTTGATCACTGTCAGGGGACCAGATGAACTGAGCCTTTCTAAGATTGAGAGCCAAGGGATTATCGGTGATTTGTTTGGCTCCCTTTTGTAGAGAAAGTGGATTGGCCGCTAATTCAATGAGCCACAAACCATTCTTTTCTTGACTCGAATTCGAGGCGGTAAAATAGACAATTTTTTGGCCATCAGGTGAAGGGGAGAGATTCTCGACTCCAATGAAAGTTAACGGTGTCAAACTTGGCGCACTGGGAAAAAGTCTCGCATTTGCTTGGGTTACTAAATTTTTCTCAATCTCCAGTTTTTTGTGCCAACCGGAATAACCATCCTTTTTAATTTCTACTTGATAGGTGCCGGGATTAAGATAAAGTGTATCATCGGTGGCGGTCGTCAATTTGCCATCAATGTAAACCTTTGCTCCGTCAGGAAAAGAATTAACCGCCAACAAACCGGCCGTCTCACTAAAGCCGGATTCGGTAAAATGATAGTTACCTTTAGCGTACTGAATGGCAAAATAACTACCGATTAAAATC
>WFRK01000034.1 GCA_015486535.1 Candidatus Microgenomates bacterium
CCCTTAATCGCACTCAAATACGTACCTTACTTAATCAGTACAATCGCGCAACGGAAAGAGAAAAAAGGGCTTGGAGCGTAGCGCTCGTCATTTTTTTGCAACAGTCACTTGCAAATTCAGCACAACGGTAAATTGGCAAATCTATCTTTTATATAGCTCAGACATTGACTGAGACTTTTTTTCTGGGCCGCTACAGTAAAAATATCTATTATTGTGTTAAACCAGCGAAACTCAGCGTCATCCTCAAGTGAATCATACCATTGAGCTACTTGCTTGATTGCCTGATAAACATCATCTCGCCCCAATCCACGTTCAAGATGAGTTTGATAACCCTCCATTGGTTCAAAATTATCAATAGATTTTGGCCACAATTCTTTGAGAATGGACTCATTCCCTGCTTGTTTTAGAATGGTAACCAAGTGCGAAAACCAAAAATTAGTTGTGATGTAAATCGGTAAACTCTCTTCTTGTGGATGAGGACAACCATTTTCTTTAGCGAGAAGTGGCCAAATTAAACTCCAAAAGAATTGATAAGCTTGAGCGAGAGCCTCATCTTCATTCAAATCATCATCGTTGGAAAAATCGCTTTTAATTTTAAGCCAGAGACGATTAAGCCCCCAATCATTAATCTTCGCTGAGCGGTCGATGCCGGTACTGTCTGGTTGATGTTCAAGCAAACGAGTCAATCCCAATTCTGCATAAAACCGCCAAAATGGTTCACCATAAATGTCCTACCATCACCAGATACAGCTTTAGCTATCGACCAATCTGCCAAAGTAGCAACTGATGCTTCCTCATCAACCCTGCAACTGGGTAAAAATTTTTGGGGAAAGACACACATCATACTGGAAGGAATCCAAAGCGGGTGATCATGAGGATCAGAAGAAGAATGCGCCATTTCAACGTCTAAAGGTATCTTTGCTCTGGAGAGTCGGGACCAACAAGAACCCGGTGACCTTAGTCCGTCTGGCGCCCCATATTTATAATTTACAGTTCGCCAATCGTCATCTCCTCGACGTACAAGCCGACTTACATTACCATTAACGGAGAACCTTGAACAATCACCGCAAAGTAAACCTCTGCCTGTCGTCACCGACCTTCGCTCTGATGTTCCTTTTGACATATCTGCCTTTTTTATGAATTGGACACTGATTATCTATTATCCTATAGGTTTTGAAAATGTGTTGTCCATAATGGTGGACAGATGTGCATCAACATGAGAAAATAGGCTTATGGCTCTAATCGATAATCTTAAATCACTCGGTCTCAGTGAGAAAGAGGCAATTGTTTACACCACTCTAGCTAAACTTGGCTGGGCGACGGTGTTGCAAATTTCTCGTCATTGCGAGGTGAAACGCTCGTCAATTCATCGCATTATTGAAAATCTGCGTCAACAAGGTTTGGTGGAAATGCAGTTGGGCGATAAAACTAGTTATTATCAGATTAGTAACTCGGATAATTTTCGCATCATACTCAGAGAAAAAGAAAACTCGTTTGAGAAAGCTCGTCACGCCTTTTCTGAATTAAAGTCGAGCATTAATGTGGTAAAACAGCAATTTGGTGCGACGGCGGTTAAATTCTACCGAGGCAAAAGAGGCATTGAGACACTTGAACTCAAAATGAGTTTGCTCAAAAATACAAATATTTATATCTTTGGGGCAATGAAATGGATTAGCGTTGTTGGTGATCAATTCGCGGAAAATATTCGTAAACGACATCTGGAAAACCAGATTCGCATTTTTGAACTAAGTAATCAATCATTGAAAGTAAAAGCAGCTGATGGCCAAATCACAAGCGGTTGGACCCATCATTCAGCATACATTAAATGTTGCTGGCGCCATCGGCTGATCGACGCGAAAATTTTGCCGATAAAAGACGACCTTCATATTTTACCTAAAGCGGTCATTCTTTACACCGTTATGGGAGATGAAATTGCGGCGCTTGAAATTAATAATCAGACCTATGCCAATTTTATGCGTCAACTGTTTCAACTAGCGTGGCACCAAGCAAC
>WFRK01000035.1 GCA_015486535.1 Candidatus Microgenomates bacterium
GTATAAGGGTTCAACCGCAGTCGGTTTTCCGACGCAACCGCTTATCTGTCGCCTTGGTATGGGAGATAAATTGATCACCGCCGCAGAAGCTTCACCGGAGGATCAGTATAAATGGTTGATGTTACTGGAGAAGTATTGGATTGTCGGTGTTGATGAGAAAGGCAAGCCACTGCCGGAGGATACCGGCAATCAAGTGAGTTATACCCTGAAATACAATCCAAAGAAAGTCAGTTTCAAAGATTTCAGTCGCATTATTAAGCAGTATCAAAGCCAAGTGAAGGGTTGTACCGTGATGCCGCAGCAAGATACCACGGCTTATGAATATCAACCGGAGCAACCGGTGACAACCAGCCAATTCATGAAGGTGTTGGATGAGATCGAAAAAGACGAAGAGTTATTTGAAGACATCGACTGGGTCCATCTTCAGTGCGAGAGCGGCGCCTGCCCGATTTGAGGAAATGGGGATTGCGATAAGTGACACCAACAGCCGACTTACTGATTGATTAAAGGATATTAATATATAGTTGAAACTAAGTAAAAGCGGTGATAGCATTAGGAAAGATGTCGGTTTGTAGTACTTTAAAGTAGCAGTTAATAGTAATGAGTAAAGGTTTTAAATATGCCAGAATCCGAACTAGGGTCTAAAAGTATCGAAGATCGAAAGCAAGAGAAGCAAGAGCAAGGTGTCTCGGCAGATGCCCCGGTAACTGACTCCCAGCCCACCGGTGATCATGAGCCGGAGAAGACTGACGGAACAGAAAGAAACAGTGAAATAAATAGAGAAATGATGAGGGAAGCAATAGAGCAGATGATGAGTCGGGTGCGTGCACGAATGGAAATGAATAAGCTTTTATCACAAGGTGTTATTGCCAGAAATAAGGCAATGATTGAAGGTTTTTCTGATGATAAGGATGTTCCCGATGTTTTTTATACAAGAAAGCAATTGAAGCAAGGTACAGCAAGAATTGAAGAAATTGCAAATGAATGGTTAAGCGAAAGAGTGCGTACAACAGCGATGCAAATGGTGGTGATGAAAAATATGTTGGTTGATATGGGAAGTATAGATAATTTGGATGATCTGAGTGAATTGGTAGATCGATATGTTGGTGACTCTCGGTCATTATTGTTTGCCATCAACGCTCGAGTTTTGGCAGCTCAAAGAAATGGTGCTGAGAATTCAGCTTTTTGGTTGGAAGCAAATGATACTATGGTTGGAACTGCTTTAACAACGCAGGAGAAACGTGCGCGTGATAACTTTTATGCGCAAGCAGAAGAAACACGTCAGGCGATGTTGGAGATGATAGACAACTCTGCAGAAACAAATGGTGAGGGGAACGATGAGGCTTTGAGTACAGTGACTGAAAGGCTCAGATCCATTATTACTACCTTACCACCTGAAGTTTTAACGGAGCAGGCTTTGCAGTCTTTTATTACAAGGCGTTTGACTAAAGAGTTGAAAGATCCAGTAAGACAAGCGGCGTTTAAAGCCGTAAGTCCACTTTTAGTGAGTGCCGAGGAAGCTTTGGGCGCTAAAATTATCCTTGACGAGTCGGGCAAACTTAAACGGATTGAAGTTGATACCGAAGATAAAGAAGTGAGTATTGTTGCTCAATTAACTGAAACTGAGGCAAGTATCAAGATTATAGCTAAGCAGCTTGTTGCGCAACAGCAAAAAGTGGAGGAAGGAGATTTCACAGTAGTACCTGAAGTAACAGGTTTGATGCAACTTCTTAAAGAAAAAATAGAACTTTACGATAGTTTGATGATGTTGTTAAAAGCCAGATTGGGTGTGTCGAAGACAAGTCCTCTCGAACATCCAATGGAATTGTTGTCATCGGTCAATAGTCGCAAACTATTTTTGAAATTGGTAGATGGAGGAGTTATTGGGGCTGAAACCGCATTAGCAGCATTTTTAACTTATGCAGCTGTTCATCTTGGAGGAGATGTGCTTAAGCATATGGCTAATAGTTTAGCTAAACAACTTAAGATAGCGCCTGAGCAATTACAGGCGGTGATGCAGGCAGCGACTAAAGAAGGTAAGGAGTTCGTTCAGAATGCTCAGATGCAGAATATTCCTGGTGGTACTGAAGCTTTGGGACGAACAACTGAATTTTGGCAGAAGGTACGAGAATTAGATCAGTTTATTAAAAATGCCCCAGGGGAGATCGCTAATTACAGATTTCTTTCGGAAGTGTTTTATAAAGCATCGCCTGTTGCAGCCGCGGTTGCTGCCGGTCTTTCACTTGGTCGTAATAAGGTAGCTGACACTTTGCGTAAAGTTAGTCCCAGATTTAAATTAAGGAAGCCATCAATTAAAAAACCATCGTTCAAGCGACCATTGGAGTCGGTAAAAGGGTTCTTTAAAAAACGTTCGGATAATAATGCAAACAAAGAGTAATGTAAAAAAGCGGTACTAATTAACAGTTTATAAATTTAGTGGAGCAAATAATATGGCAAACAGTACTAGTCCTTTTGACAACATAAAAAAAATCGTTGATGATGATTTGTCTTTGACGGGTAGCGAGAAGGAGGAATATTTATCACTCTTGGATCGACTTAGTCAGAATCAATTGAATGATCCGAGTGAGGCTTACAAGTTTCTTGCTTATTTAAAAGACATTTTTGATGAAGCGGAAAGAGTCGCTATTATGAAGCATGATGCTGAGGCAATTAAAGTCTTAGCTCAATCGAGACGTGAAAGAGATCTATTGCTCACACTCATGCTTGCTGGTGACCAATCTGCTTAGGGAGTGACGAATTTGATCTGAGGTTTTTTGGTCTCTTATTTAGCCGTATCGTCGTTTAATTGGTTTTTTCGCTCTCCTGTTTTGTCTTCCTTTGTTAGAGTTAAGTCTCGCTTGCATTTGAGTTGTTGCTAGTTTTCTTTGCTTTGATAACGATGAGTTTGGTAAATGAGTAGTAGCAGTAGTAGCACTACTTCTCGATTTTGGAGTGCTAATCTTAACATATTCGGTAGGCCGTTGGGTCAGTTCTTGTGGTTGCGGAGTATGTTTTGTAAGGATCCATTTCCCTTTATCCGGACCGTCTGGTAAGGTGAAGGCAAAGATAAAGCCGCTGTTATCACCCGTTTTAATCCATTTCTCATAGGCATTCTTCATTCTTTCATAAGCACGCATATCTGTGTCGTATTCGCTATTACCATAAAAGTAGGGAGTCTCCCTAATTTTCCAGCCCACTATTTGACCGTTTTCATAAATAGGCTCCATCTGTTTTATTATTAATTCATTGTGACTAACTTCATGTTCTATAGCGAATCCAATGGTTTGTGCCCCAATGGGATAAGAACGTGCATTTTCAGGTGACGCATCGGGATTCCTTGCGAATAGGTCGGGATTCATCTGTGATTGTGATTCGTCAAGTGGTCTGTATGATGATTGGTTAACTAATGAAATTATACTGGTTCCCGCTGAAATTTGACCATTGCCCGATACTCTTAGAGTCATCATATCCTTTAGGTTTTTATTGCTCAATGGTTTTACACAAACGAAAACAGTAATTTTTTTACTAGATCTTTCAAACACCCACAAACCCACAGCCTTAGAGAGATTGCCCTCACGTCCCGCTTCTCTCATAGCTAAACCAACGATTTGCTGGTCTGGAGTAGTTTTGTTATTCAGTAATCTTTGTTCTTCTAATAGGGAATCTAATTCATAACCTAGCAATTCTGCTTGATCCGACTCTTTCTCCTTCAACTGTTCTATTTGTTGTTCAGTTTCGCTTATTTGATCGGAGTAAATTTTATTTAATTGCTCTTTCAGTTGTATGGGATTGGAGAAATCAAAACCAGCGTCATTTTTTCTTATTAACCTTCTAATACTATCGTATTTTGGATCTTTTAAAAAGCTTTGATCTAGAATCGGACCCGGTACCAGTACGACAGTTGTCTGGTATTCCGGATGCTCCGCTTGAGGTGCTAAAGGACCGTCTGGTAAAAAAGCCCGATTTGATATGGCTAGCTTAATACCAATTTGGTCTGCCTGAATGATTCGTGTGTGGTATTTTTTTTCTAATTGCTTCGCTGTTAAGAAGTTTTTTGGCAATCGTTCATAAACCGGATGGGGACTAGAATCATGCTTTTCATTACTTGCCATGTTTGTTGGTACTGCTTGAAACAAAAATGATATAGGGACACCGGTTAAGCGTGCTTCTTCTTTAGCTTTTAAGAAATTTTTTGGGTCGATTTTGGTTTCTTTACCGGAGAGAGTAACAAATTTGACAGGTATATGTGTCTCAGGATCGATCATTAATTTGCCACTTCCAGGTATGAGCAGAGCAACAAAGTTCTTTTGGCTGAAAGTTTCTTTTGTCTGTGGCGTGGCTGTTTCTGTTGGATGCGTTGAATGTGCGATTGGACGGTTTGGTTTTTTACTTCCTAGGTTTGGTGTAGGTTGCTTACCAGGTTTAAATCGCCGTCCTTTTGGTTCTGGTATTGGTAAATACGGTTTGTTTTGTTGTGGTGAACGATATTTTTTTACCCAGCCACCGACCCGTGGAGCCGTGTAAACCGCCGCTCCCCCAAGCAAAGCTAAGGTTAAGGCAAATTCAAGCATTTTTCCTATTTTTCTTTTCCTTCTTTCTTTTTTCTTCCTTCTTTTTTTCTCTTCATTTTCCCAATCTTCATCTGCCCACCATTCATTTTCTAAACCCCTCCTTGACGAATCATAAGTCGATGGAGGACTGTAGTCATCATAATAATCTGCAGGTGTGCTGTAGTTTCTTCCTCTCCCTTTAAAAACACTAGCGATAGCGTTCCCAATCCTTTTTATAGGTGAGAGACGTCTTCCTTTTCGCTCGAATCTACCATCGTAATGATTATCTCTTCTTTCTCGTCTTTTCCAAAATGACATGATTCAGATTTTTTAGATTATTAATTAGTTTTTTAAGTTTTACTTTACCAACCTAGTATACTGGTTAAACTTATCGCAAGCAATAATAATATTAGAAGTTATTTCTGCAAAAACAATGACAAAAAACTAATGATTCGGCAGAGTAGTATCTCAGAATCGCTTTTGATTTCTTAATGTTTTTTTGATAATATAATGTTAAGAAGTTTTTAGAGTATAAGTTCAAGAAAGGGAGTTTATGTTATTAGGAGAATTAGGAGAATTAGATGAATTAATAAGAGGGAAGCAGCCTGATGTCTCCGGCGATAATGTCACTGAAGCTGAAGCAGAAGAAAGGCGAGCTGAAGCAAAAAAGAAACAATTAGAAAAACAGCTACTCGGTCAGATTGAGGGTGCGGTACTTGGTCAATTTGCAGCTGAAATCAAGGTAACTATGACTCCCTCAGGTGTAGCGCAAGTTGTTTTTACCATTACTCCTAATGAAGCCGGAGTAGCGATTAATACTTTTTTTCTCCCTGAAAAATTGAATGGTTTGTTTGCCGAGTATGTGGTCAAAATAAATGGCAACGTAACTCATCTCCAATTTCATTCAAGGTCGGTCGATCAACATGTTAGTTTCGAAATCAGTGGGTCGGTTGAAGGTGCTATCGATATTGCGGGAAATGGAAAGGAAGCTATTGTTGATGGCAAAGTAGGACAAGCTGTTAATGCCAGAGATGGAGCCACTGTTATCGCCAGATCAGCCATCCAGAGGGAGGTTTATGTCCGCAGCGGCGCGCAGGTATTCATTCTTGGTTCAGTTGAAGCAGCTAGCGTTAGTGATGGATCTGCAATTTATGCACCCTCAATCAAAGAATTAGACCAATCAGAAGGTGCGGTTTTTCTTACTAATGCCGGAGTTAATGAGCAACCAGGAGCATTTTCAGTATCTAACGAAAAAGTTGAAGCTAATAAATTTGAAGGAGATCGAGAAAGGTTTTTGCCTACCGAAACAGAACCGATTAAAGTTTGGCAGTTTGATTCTCCTGTTCCTTTGCCTGGTACAAGCACTTTTCTGGTTGGTCGAGTAAAAATCATCCGCGCTAAAAATTCTCTTGATAAAGCGGCATATTTGTTTATGTTTAAGAGTCCATCGGGAGCACTTATTTCTGCCAAGATTATTCCGGCAGATCGAGAGAGTGCTTTGGATAGATTTGTAATGCAGGTCGCACCGTTTTCAACAGAGCCTGCCATAGACGATTTTTAATGAATCGCTTTTAATCAACTATCTTTATAGCCTAGACCTTTATTTTAGATTCGTGCCAATGCCGATCATGGCTGCATTGTCGCCGCAAAGCTGTTTACAGTAGGGAGTTCGGAGTTGGGAGTTGGGAGTTGGGAGCTGAAAGTTGGGACCTGCCTGCCGGTAGGCAGGGTTCGGAGCTGAAAGTTGGGACCTGCCTGCTCTGCCGGCAGGCAAGCCTGCTCTGCCGGCAGGCAGGGTTGGAATTTGGGAGTGGGGAGACTGCCGATTCAAGTTTGGTGTAGTTGATTTCAGATAATTCTTCCGTTGTTTGTTAACTTCACGCAGCAACTGGCGCAACATTTTGCGTAGGGTAATATTAGCCGCCACTCCGCCACCTAGCCAAATCTCTTGTATCTGCGGATAATCTCGTAAAATTTTACTCAATTTATAGATTATATGCCGGAATATGCCGTATTGGACACTGGCAGCTAGATCGTATATTACCTGCTTGCTGAGTGGTTGGTTGCCCCAGTTTTGTTCGATTAAGTTTCGGGTATGGGTTTTAATGCCGGAAAAACTCAAATCATAATTTTGGCTTCTCGTCATGGGCAAAGGGATAGAGTATTTTTTTGGATTGCCTCTTTTTGCAAATTCTTCTATTACCGGGCCGGCCGGATAGCCTAATCCGAGCATGCGACCAATCTTATCTAAAGCTTCACCGGCAGCATCGTCCAATGTTTGGCCAAGTTTTGCGTATTTAAAAGCGCTGGAATTAAAATCCTCAATTGAAAGACGGGGCTGGCGGTCGATATTAGTCGAACGAGAGATTGGGAGCGGGGAGTTGGGGGTTCGGAGTTGGGAGTTGGGAGTGAGGAGTTGGGAGTGGGAAGTTTGGAGTGGGGAATGGGAAGTGCTAACTACCCTGTTTGCTTCCACTAATACAAACTCGGTGTGACCACCGGAAACGAGAATTGCTAGAGCTGGTAGCTGCAATTGGCCAAGTTTTAGTTGAGAACGTTGCCGAGCTTGCCGCCGCCGTGAAGCTAATGATTTTCGTGGTTGTTTTTTTTGAGGCAGAGCCAAAACAGACAAAATATGGCCTTCCATATGATTGATGGGACGAAGCGGGATTTTGTATTCCTGGCTCAACTTTCTCGCATACTGCACTCCCACTTCCAAGGCGGGAGCTAATCCCGGGCCAATCGTAACCGCAATCGCATCAATATCTTTCCAAGTGACTCCGGCGTGTTTAAGAGCCAGGTTAACTGTCGGTCGAATATTTTCTTTGTGAGCTTGTTTCGCAACAGTTGGAAAAACACCACCATAGGGACGATGCAACTCAACTTGAGAAGCGATCACATTCGACCAAACTTCCAAGCTGCAAGTGACTGCCGCTGAAGTTTCATCGCAAGAAGTATCGATTGCTAAAGTGAGCATATTAAATGCGGAAAAAGTTATTTTTCGCTCCTACCTGATGTAAAACAGCGCTAATATAGGTTTGATAAGGTAGCCCTAATTGCGACGCTTGTATTTTAAGTTTAATTAAGGTTTTTTCAGGTAGCCTAATATTGATGTTTTTCTTTCTCGCCAAGGTGTGTTGCGCATAACCGGCCAACTGGTCAACTAACGTCTGATCTTGTTTTAGAGTGATATCGGGTAGGTTGTGCTCAATTTCTTGTTCATATGGGTCGAGTTGTAAATTTTTAAACGGATTTTTCATTTTTATTCCTTTCAAGGTATTTTTTGGTGTATTTGCGACTGGGATAAATTGTTTTTAAAAATAATTTTTGTTTATCTTCTACGTAAGGTACCAAGTAAATGTAGTCGTTAATTTCTATGATTAAAATTTTTTGACCAGGATATTTTTTTTGATTTGGATGTGAGATTTGTTGAATGATCCGTTTTTGTTGGATTAAAATTAAGACCTCTTCAAAAGAAATATTGCGGTGTTTTATCAACCAAGTATTTTTCGTCTGATCCCAATCGATAAATTTATCCATCGAAGTTGTATTTTATGACATTTAATATTATTTGTCAATAACAGAGGGAAATAAATTATCACAGTTTTTACTCCCTAATGATGATTTCCCGCTTATTTTTGGTTTGATGATTTTTCTCCAGTTCATCTCTAATCTCGATAACAATAAATTTTGCCTTATTTTGCCTCACCATTGCGTTCAATTCCGCTTCCGCTTGCCGCCACCATTCGATGGTCACTAAGTGATAAGGTTTAATGAGTTGCTCAATCTCCAAGTTTTTTACCAGCTGAGGTTGATTGACGCGCCAAAGGTCGAGATGATGGAGTTTACCTTGCGCCTGTTCTTTTTGCCAATCGTATTCTCGTAGATAAACATAGGTGGGTGAGATGACAGGTTCATTAATTGCCAAATAATTGGCTAACCCTTGGGTGAAAGTGGTTTTTCCCGCCCCAAGCGGTCCACTCAGACCAATGACCAGTCCGGTCTCTTGCAGCTGACGCCAGTGCCGTAAAAGCAACCGACCCGCTAGTCCTCTGGTATCCTCAGCCGACTGAGTGATAAACACTTCCTTTGTTTGGTTGGCCAATTGAGTGAGATCCGCTTGTTCTCCTTTTCTTATCATCATTGGTGTTGACAAAGTCGTGTCAATGATTGTTGAGGGTGCATTTTTTGCCAACGGACCGGCGTCGATAATTAAATCAATTAGTTGCTGCTGTTTTTTTGAAGTGTATTGCAAAATTGTTTCAATTGAATAAGGTCGTGGTTTGCCCGATGCATTGGCAGAAGTAGCCGTGATCGGTTTGCCGAATTGTTGAATAAGGTCAAGTATTAGGGGGTAGTTTGGGATACGAACACCCAAAGTGCCGAATTCCGATTCAACTCCTAGGGCAACTCGGTGACGACCAGCCGATATGACAGTTACCGGTCCCGGTAAAAATTGCTGATAAAGATTAATGGCCTGTTGATTGAGCGTAACGTATTTTTCCGCCATCGCTTGGTGAGCGACTGCGATTGATAACGGTTTGCCTTCGCGTCGAGATTTGAACTGTAGCAGTTTATTGACAGCCGCTTGATTAGTGGCATCAACTCCCAAACCATACACCGTCTCAGTTGGGTAAATGATTAAACCGCCGTTTTGTAGCACTTGTTGGGCCAATTGACTAACTTTATTTGGTGGAACTTGATTTAAGTTGAGTCTTTGCATTCTGACATATTATAACGATTAACTTGGTCTAATTGAAACTAAAATCAATTTTGTTGCTAAACTTGTTATAATGAAACAAGTCTTATGCAAACGATCAAATCAAAGCAAGCATTTCAATTAATTTTGCGCCAGCGTGAACTGGAGGCAGTTTATCATCTACTTGATCAGGTCAATCATCTTGAGACAGCGCAGAAACGCGATTGGATCGATCACAACGGTGGTCTGGTGATGGATGCTTTCAATTCTTTTTTACATCTTTCCCGTACTGATTTTGCTGTTTTTAATGCAAATCATGAAGCCGGTCAAATTTCATCCCAAATTCTTCAACTTTTGGATCAAACAACGAAGATGATGAAATCATTATTTAATCAACCAGGTGATTTAATCAGCTAAATTAATCATTCATAATTTATGTCTTTAATTGGCCACTTTTTTATTGTCTTTATTTACCAACCTTTTTTTAATGTGTTGATCTTTTTCTATTGGTTACTCGGCCTAGGTGGCGGAGTGGCGGATATGGGCATTGCCGTTATCATTCTTTCGGTTATTGTGCGGATTATTCTTCTGCCGGTTTCACTTGCCGGTGATCGGACCGAAAAAGAGAGGCGGGAAATTAACGCCAAGTTAAATCGGATTGAAAAAGAATTTGCCCACGAACCGATCAGGTTGAAACAAGAATACAAGAAAGTTCTTCACAGTAATAAACGGATTATTTTTAGCGAAATATTGAATTTGGGCATTCAAACATTGGTCGCCTTTATGCTTTGGCGTGTTTTTGAGACCGGTTTGGAGGGACAAGATCTGCACTTAATCTATCATTTTATGCCTAAGATCCACCTTCCCTTCAACCTGATATTTTTAGGAAAATACGATCTGAGTCGACCGAATATTATTTTGAACTTAATTCAATCTTTCTTAATTTTCCTCTTTGAAACATTGTTAATGTTGACCAGTACCTACAAAGTAGAACGGAAAGATGTGATTCGGTTACAATTCACTTTGCCTCTAGTTTCATTTCTTATTTTTATGTTTATGCCTTCAGGCAAGAAACTATTTATCATTACTTCGCTTATTTTTAGTATTTTGTTAGTTTCTTACAAAACAATCAAACGTACTTATGCTGATTATAAGCTTAAAGCAGAGACCAAGGAGGCGGCGAAGCTGGCGGGGGAGAAGGTCGAAACAATTGTGAAGTAAGTTTAAATCAGTTGCTAATCTGAACGATTGTCTACAAACAAGTCTTTCTGTGATAGAATAAAGCTCCTTATGGAATTTGATAAGTTGGTTGTTTCATTTTTAGTCGATGAAGTGGTGGGCGGTTTTTTTATTTCCGTACCACCGGGACATGTCGCTTGTGTCTATGATCGGGGTCGAGGGGTGCTTTCGCGTGTTTGGGGACCGGGGTTACATTTCAAAATTCCTTTTTGGCAAATGGCCAAATTATTCAATGCTCAATTGCTTGAGTATTCGATCAGGGAAAATTTCAAATTTGAGCATAACTCAGAAGCTTTAGGTGATCTGCCAATTTTAACTAATACTCGGGATGGTCATGATATCGCTGTCGAAGGTTCGATTCTTTTCCGGATTGACAAAAAAAATGCGCCGGAATTGTGGGAAAATTTAGGTGAACATGTTGTTTCAAAGGTGGTTAGACCGGCTGCTCGTAGTATTGTTGCCTCTGTTTTTGCCGATATCGATCTGGAACAAGTAAAGCACCACCGCAAAAGAGTAGAAGAATTGGTTCAGCACGGTTTACAAGAGTATTTTGCTGACAAAGGGCTTAATTGTGAAGGCTTTTTGCTTTCATCAATCAAAAGTGTCAAGAGTGGCCATGTGGGGAAACAAATTATTGCCGGTGTGCAACAGGCGATGAAAGCGAAGTTAAATGGCCCGGAAAAATCTACCGGCCCGACGGTTGCTAAGCAAGTTTCATCTGAGCCAATCGGCGAGATTAAAATCTCTTCCTAAATTAGCCGCTTGACATTCTTTTAGCAGTCGATTAAACTATCTGCTGATTCAGTACAAAATAGTCTCTTTTAGTGCGAAAAAGAAAGGAATCTATGTCAGTAGTGGACTTGAAAAAAATTAAACCCCTTGCCGGTTATGTTTTGGTTGAACCGGCCAAAGTGGAAACGAAAACGGCGACCGGCATTTATTTGCCAAAAAACAATGAGGAAAAGCCTCAATATGGTAAGGTATTAGCTTGCGGTGGTTCAATCTGGGAAAGTGGTGTGAAAGAAATTGCTTGTCCCGTCAAAGTGGGGGATCAAGTGATCTACAAAAAGTGGGGTGGTAATGAATTTAGAATTGGTGACACTGAGTATCAGTTTTTAAAATTTGAAGATGTTTTAGCCATCATTGCTTAAATTTGATCATAAATTAAATAGTTAGTAGATAAAATAGGAGGAAAATATTATGTCAGCAAAACAATTAGCTTTTTCGGATGATGCCAGGCAGAAGCTCTTGGCCGGAATTAATAAATTGGCGGCAGCAGTGACGACAACCTTGGGTCCGAGGGGTCGCAATGTGACCATCGATCGTTCATGGGGTACACCTCAGGTGTTACATGATGGTGTTTCGGTTGCCAAAGAGATCACCTTGGAAGATAAGTTTGAAAACATGGGGGCTCAATTGGTAAAAGAAGCGGCCAGTAAAACCAATGATATGGCCGGTGACGGCACCACCACCGCCACTTTGTTGGCGCAAAATATTGTTGTTAAGGGAATGAAGTACGTGACTGCCGGCACCAACCCGATGATTATGAAGAAAGGTGTTGATCGGGCGGTAGAAGCGGTTGTAGCCGAAATTAATCGTTTGGCTAAGCCGGTGAAAGAAGCCGATTGGGAAAAGGTAGCGACAATCTCAGCTCAGAATAAAGTGATTGGTCAAAAGATTGCCGAGGCGTTAAAGTTAGTCGGCAAGGACGGTGTGATTGAAGTGGAAGAAGGTAAAACAATGGATATTACCATCGATCACAAAGAGGGGATGGAGTTTGACAAGGGTTACGCATCGCCTTACTTTGTCACCGACAGCGAGCAGATGGAGGCGGTAATCAAGAATCCTTATATTTTGGTGACGGATCAAAAGATTTCCAGTATTCAAGATTTAGTGCCCATGCTGGAAAAGATCATGCCCGTTTCAAAAAACTTGGTGATTATTGCCGATGATATTGATGGTGAAGCCTTGACTACTTTAGTGTTGAATAAATTACGTGGCACTTTGAGCATTTTAGCTGTCAAAGCACCCGGTTTTGGTGATCGCAGAAAAGAAATGCTGCAAGATATTGCTGTCTTAACGGGAGCGGATTTAATCTCAACGGAAACGGGGAAAAGCCTGAAAGAGGTGACAGTTGATGATTTAGGTCAAGCCGATTCTGTCAGATCAACCAAAGATATTACCCGCATCGTTGGCGGTAAAGGTTCAGTTGATGAGATCAATGCTCGTTTAGCGCAAATTGAAGCGCAGATCGAAGCGAGTACAAGTGATTTTGATAAAGAAAAGTTGATTGAACGACGGGCAAAGTTGACTGGCGGTGTGGCTGTGATTCAAGTTGGTGCGGCCAGTGAAATTGAGATGAAAAATCTTCAAGAACGCGTCAAAGATGCTAAAGAGGCCACCAAAGCGGCGATCGAGACAGGCATTATTCCCGGTGGTGGTGTAACTCTCATTCAGGCTGCCAAGGTTTTGGATAAGATGACGGCCGACAATGAAGATGAACAGCTGGGTATCGACTTAATTAAAAATGTGGCGACCGAACCATTGAGAATGTTAGCAAAAAATTCCGGTGTTGATAGTGGTTACGTGGTGCACGAAGTCTTGAAAAAGAATGACCCGCACTACGGCTTTAACGCTTTGACAAACACATTTGGCGATATGCTTGAAGCAGGCGTGATTGAACCGGCCAAAGTTGCCACCGCTTCATTAGCGAATGCGGCGAGTGTTGGGAGTATGATTTTGACTACTGAAGCGTTAATCACCGATGCGCCTGAAAAGGAGAAACCACCGGTACCGCCAATGGGTGGCGGTATGCCCGGCATGATGTAGGCTGGATTCAGGCTTAAGGTTGGGAGGAGTCGATATTAACAGTTGGGAACTGAGTAAAGCCTCCGCTTTTTGCGGGGGCTTTTTTGCCGGTTATTGCTCAAGGATGGAGTATATAATTGACATTAAATCGCGAACTTGCTATCGACCTAACTATGCCAATCATTAATGTTTCTGTTAAACCGAGGGCAAAGCAAAATAAAGTTGAGAAACTTTCTGACGTAAGTTATAAAATTTGGGTGACGGCGCCGGCAGAAAAAGGTAAAGCAAATCAGGCGGTGATTGCATTGCTTGCGAAGGAGTTGAAACTAAAAAAATCCCAAATTAGCATTATTGCCGGTTTTAAAAATAAAGAAAAGATAATTAAAACTAAGGTGTCATAACCTGCTTGTGAACTACTTTGCCTGTAATCAGATCAATTGTTACCCTAACAATAGGAGGTCTCCTCCCAAATAATGTAAATGTTGAAAAATTACCTGGAAATGATGGTCCCTCCAATATAAGAAGGTGATCATCTTCAATATAATAATCTGGTGGGAACGGAGCAAGGAAAATAGGTAAATCAGCAATTCTATCCTGTCTTAACTGACCATTATCGTCATAAAACTGTTGATAATACGCCTCAATACCTAGTCGCTTTAAAGCTTTGGGGTCGTATGGATCTGCTGTTTTTAATTTTTTAAAAGCAGTGGTCAATGGCATACTTCGTCCATTTTCATCAGTTATATTTACTCCAACAGCAGGGTTAAAATTGACAATGGTTTGACTGCCATCTGGGTGCACAATGATTAATTTTTGCTCGAATGGTAGACTCAATCCTCCTAGATAATCATGATTTTCTTTATCTACATATTTAAGTAGCAATACGTCCCCTCTACGGCTAACATCTAAGAATTTAATCGGTTTGATAGCTTCTGCTAATCTAATTTTTTCCCAACCCCCTTTCTGGGTAAGTGTTTCTGGTCTTTCCAATTGGCCATTCGATTCCAAAGTAGCAGCAGCATCGTTTACTAATTTTAACAGTCGTCCTGATTTAGTAAAAATTGCTATATGGGGGGCAACTTGCGCGCGATACCAATCATATGTGTTTTCAAGATAAGCACGGTCCGATTGGTGCGTTGGTAAATAAAAGATGGCAATTCGTCCATCAGGAAGTGGAATAATCATTGGTCCAAAAGCACTGTCTACTTTAAGATCAATGCCTAATTTTTTTAATGTTGCTTGATTAAAATGAATTTTTTCCAATTGAAGACTTTTTCTGTTTACTCTTATTAGCTGTTCTCCTCCTTTCTTATCTCGATAGCCAAGAATAACATCACCTTGATAAGCTGCATAGGCATAAGTTATTGGTTTAATCTCTTTTAGAATCTCTCTGGTCTCAGGTTTGAATGAAAGTGCTGTTTCTTCCTCCCTTCCTTCCTGATCGTGTGTGATAAATCCTAGACCGTATAAACGATTTTTATCCCCAATTATGTAAACCCTATTGCTACTATGAACGTCGAGGAATGGTAATGAGGGACCTCTAGTAGAGTGAATTAACTCAGGATTTACCTCTTGTGGAACTTCAACATCGAACCAGTCAATTTTTACTTCTTTTAGCTTGTGGCCATTTGGTTGTTCTTGGTTTACTGAGGGTACAGGTGTGCTTATTGGTTGTTGGATTGCGATACTTGTTGGTTTCTCATGGAATGAAGAAAAACTTGCTTTTCCAGATTGATCAATAGTGACATGAACTTTAGCCTCGTGAAATTTACCTTCTTGATAGACAACCAGACTGAGATCGAATTCATTTTCTTGATTATTGGGAAAATCAATTGAGGTTACATAAGAAAATGAACTACCTTGTTGATTAATGAATGTAATTAAGTCGTCCATAAGAGGTAACTCTTGAGTATAAAGGGCTTGATTCGGTTCTTTTTTCACCAGACCGACCGATTTGATAATACCCTCTGTCGTTGGTGTTGATAGCAACAAAACAGCGTATTTGCCGAAAATGACTTTTTTTACTTCCAGGCTGGTTTCTCCATTGGCATCAAGAATTGTGTCTCTTGCATGAAATTTCACCGCTTGTTCTAGATTGTGACTCATCAATACACGTGGGGTGGGTGTTGCAAGTTCAGCCGGAATTGTAGCGCTCGGTGATTTCAGCGGTGGTTTAGCGGGGGGTTTGATTGTGGAAGATGTAGAAGAAGGGTGAACGGATTTTTTTTCATTTTCCTTTTTTTTAGAACAACCAGAAAGAACAAGACCACCTAAAGGTATAGTTACAGCTAATAAAGCACTCAACACTTTTTGCCGAAGAGTTAATCTTCTCCCACTTTTATGCTCTGGATGGTGAAATAGTCTTTCTACTATACCCATATTGTATATTATATATACAAT
>WFRK01000036.1 GCA_015486535.1 Candidatus Microgenomates bacterium
TAAGCCGTGCCACTACCGACAATTAAGATGACTAAACCAATAACACCGAAAATTAGCTTCAGGTGATTCTTTTTTCTTTTAGGTTTTTTAATTTGTGGAGCACTTCCGTCAGTCGCTCCGGCCGCATTACCTGCCAAACTAGACAAAAGTGTTTGATGAAGATTATTACTACTCATGTATATATTTCAATAAATAAGATCGCCTAAATAATGACTGATAACAGAATACACACATTCATGGATTTTGGTCAATAGGAGAAAGGGGCGGGGATAGAGTGAGCGTTAGTTAATGGTAATAAATCAAAGCAAAAACAACAAAGCCGCTCCGATTCCCATAGTTGCTAAGCCGGCCTTTAGCCAATTAGCCCAATCAGCTGGTCCCGTAACTGGTAGACTGGCAGGCAGCGTTGGCTGAGTTTGAGTTGATTGTCTTGGTGCTGTTGTTGCAGTGGGAAGACTGGTGGTTTGTTGATTAGCACTGGCTACCTGGACCGGTGTTGCCGTCGGAATCGGTGTCGGTGTACTGCTGGGTTCTCCCGGTGCCAAGGTTGGTGTCACTGTTGGTGTGGGCGAAGGAGTAGCCGTTGGTGTTGCCGTCGGAATCGGTGTCGGTGTACTGCTGGGTTCTCCCGGTGCCAAGGTTGGTGTCACTGTTGGTGTGGGTGAAGGGGTAGCCGTTGGTGTGGCTGTTGGTATTGGTGTATTGGTTGGCCTGCGAGTGGGTGTTGGTGTAGCAGTGGGTTTATGAGTTGGTGTTGGAGTATTAGTGGGTATTGGTGTGTTCGTGGGACGTCCGGTAGGGATGGGAGTTGTCCAACCAACCGCTTTGCAAGTGAAATTCGCTTGGTTGTTTTTCTTTTGACCGGTATAGCTCTCAATTCTCCCTTGTTGACCAACCGGATTGTGCTCTGATTTAACCGTCCAAGTAGCCCAGTTACCTTCAAATTTAATTGTCGGTTGCTTGCCGCTTTTTGATGGATCATAAACAACGGCGCCATTTTCATTACCACACTTATCCTTATTATTGTTAGTACAATCATCTATCAATGCTTTAAGGAAGATGCGATATGATTGGGAACCATCAACATTCCAACCAAATTTGATATCGTAACTTAATGAATTGAAGCGCTGTACTTGACAATTGGGCGAAAGATTTTTCACCGGTGGTCGCGTTGGTACCGGTGTTGGTTTACCAATTTTGACACAAGTGGGGTAGTAGACATGTTGTTTAATGCCGTTTGTCCAGCTTTCTATTCTAACAACTTGGCCATTAAGCTTAGCACCACCCGCAAGGTTAGATTCCCACCTAGTTCCCCAATTGGGAAGCGATTTATCAATAATATAATCATCACCAACTTTAGCAGAAGCAGACAAAACATGCATTTTAGCCCGATCGTCGGGCCAGGTAACGATAACATGACATTGATTATTGCCATTACAACTGGTAATAGTACAGCTAGCTCCACCACCGGAAGCTTGTTGTCTGATTTCCTGACTTTGGCGACTTAAGTAGTAGGCGGCCCCACTGCCAATCATTAAGATAATTAGCACTGCTACGCCAAGAATCATTTTTAAATGAGATTTTTTTGCCGGTTTCATCGGTGTTTGATTGCCGGTGTTTGTTGGCGAAGTTTGATCATCAGTTGTTGTGCTTGATTGAGCTGGTGTTGGTGTCGCGATGGCCGGATCAACCGGCATCGCCGGCATTGGAGGCAAACTGGCATGATTAGGAAACTCGTTTACCGCCATCGTTTCAGTTGTTTCCTTAGCCGCCTTTTTTTCTTCATCTAGTTCAACTTGATCAACCATCGCTAAAGGATCAACGATTGGTTTTTTTGATTCGATCTCATCTGTCGCCGGTTTAGTTTGACCGATAAATACTCCTCGCAACCAAGATGAAGGACGACTTCGATTTGGCTGGGCTTTCCCCATCACATTTGGTGAAGTAGGATAAGAAGAATTATTCGGTGATTGCGAACCAGTTGTGTTCATTTAATTTAGATTTGTTTAACTTTACTCAGCATACATAATTAAATCGGCCAATGTCAAGCAGATCTCATATTAAATCTCAACTTTTTTATGATATACTTGTGACCCAGTAAGTCCTGAGCTTCTCGCCAGGCAGGTTTGATTCCGTTTAACTGAGTCAAATAAAGAAAGAATTTTGTAATGACAACAAAATCAACGACAGTTAAGGCAAAAAAATTGCCAAAGAAAACTGTAAAGCGAAAAACTGTTTCTAAAACTGCTCCCGTCAAGCCGTCAACAACGGTTGCAGCTAAAACTGAAGGAGTTAAGAAGAAAGTTCAGGCAGCAAAAACGGTCAAAAAAGTCAAAAAGACAGTTAAGGAATCAGCTAAACCGGCTAAAAAAATCCTCACAATGGCTGATCTTCTTGACGAAATGAATGAACATATTATTGTTCCCAAGCGACATCAAACGGTTAAAGGCAAACTAATTAAAAAAACCGATAAAGCCCTTTTTCTTGATATTGGAGCAAAATCTGAGGGGGTAGTCAATGATCGCGAATTTATTCTAGCCAAAGAATACATCGATAAACTGGAAATTGGTGACGAAGTAAATGCCACCGTTATCTCCGAGGAAGCCGATAAAGGTCGTGTTGCCTTATCTCTTCGCCAAACCGCCAGTAATTCTAAATGGGAGTTCTTTGAAAAAGCCTTGAAAGAAAAAACGGAGCTGGAGGCTTTGGGTTTAGAAATAAATAAAGGTGGTTTGATTGTTTCAGTCGACAACATCCGCGGTTTTGTACCCTCGAGCCAATTCGGTAAAAATCTTGTAGGTAAGTTTGAGAGCCTGAAAGATAAGAAATTTAAAGTGAGAGTGATTGAGGTTGATGCGGAAAAAAATCGTCTTATCTTTTCTGAAAGACATGTGTCAGAGGCAAAGGAACTTGCTTTGCGTTCCAAGGCGCTTGATCAAGTGAAACCAGAGGCAATTTACGAAGGTGTCGTTTCCGGTGTGATGCATTTCGGTTTGTTTGTGACAGTTGAAGTGCCGATCGGTAGCAAAAAAACCATTGGTCACGTTGAGGGCTTGGTCCATATATCAGAGATTTCCTGGGAAAAAGTGACCCATCCGAAAGATTATCACCAAGTTGGTGATCGCATCAAAGTAAAAGTGCTTGATATTGATGAGCATAGTGGTAAATTAAACCTATCAATTAAACGGTTGAAGGATGATCCTTGGTTAACTATTAATGAGCGTTATCAGTCAGGTACAACCGTGACCGGGACAGTCTCGCGAGTAGAAAATTTTGGCGTTTTTGTCAATGTTGAACCGGGAATTGATGGTCTGATTCATAGTTCAAAGTTGGATTCGGCGCAGAGTTTCAAAAAAGGTGATAAAATCAGTGTTAATGTTGAAAATGTTAGTGCTGAACAGAGACGAATGAGTTTGTCGCCCGTATTAACTGAAAGACCGGTGGAGTATCGTTAACTTATGTCAAAACAAAGAATGATTGTAACCGATGACCAATTGTTGATTGATATGGATTTGTTATTTAATGCCATTAGGGAAGCAAATGGTGATTGGAAACAAGTTGAAGCGGAGATGAAGGCTTACTTGGATGCGATCAAACATATGGCAGCCCAGAGTAAGTGAACTTTTAATTAGCAACCGATCAGTCTAATTGGAGTCTGTTCTCCTGTCTTGAAAACAAAATTTCGCCCTATCATCTTCGGGTTATTTATGATAGAATATTCCTGATATGTCAGAAAAAACTCAAGATATTTTTGTTATCGCCGATGGCGATGAGGGAGTACAACTTAACCGTGGTCGCCGCCTGGCGATTCTTGGCAGTGGTTTTCATTTACCTCATTTTTCTAAGGTGGCTAAACTGTTAAAAAAACTCTTTGGTCCAAAAATAGTTTTAACCAGTTCAGCGGAAAATGCTTGGTTTAAGAAGATATTTGATCTCGATGATTGGCAACAGGTGGATGCGACCAGTAAGCAACATGTTGAGGCTTTGGCAGACAAGGTTGGTTTAGATTATGCCGGCTTTTTGCCATTCACTGATCCAAGAAAGTTAAAATATGATATTAAAGGCCATATGGTAAGGCCGCATGACGTTCATTTGGCGAGTAAAATTTGTTTTACCTTGGGTGGTGGTGAGCAAACCTATAATTTAGGTCATTTTGTCATTAGCGCCGACTGGGTTCATCTCGTGAGTGACAAGATTGCTCGTGAATTTATTCAACCTCAAATTGAGTTCTATACACAGTTGATTGGTGCGGAAAAATTAACTCGCGTTTATGAGTTAGAGGGAGAGTTGGACGAAAAAATTGCTCAAAAGAATTTGCAAAAACTAAAGAAGCTGGGATTAATTGAATAAGTTTGCTTTATATTGTCTTTGCACTTTTGTGGTTGATTGAGCCAATTGCTTCACCACGTAATCCAGTTTCTAAACAATCAGTTCCAGTTCCTGCATTTCGGCATCGTTTTTGCCAAAACTAGTGCTAAAATGGCATTAGTGTTGCCACTTTTGCCACTTGTAATTAAGAAAACTTTTGCTAAAATAGTGTTTCTGTTCGGGATTAAAACAGCGTCGATATTGCCAATAAGCGGCAATCCCTCGATGAATTTCAAAAACACAAAAGGTGCAAGGTTATAAGGATAGGTGGTTTGCTCGCCCTAGCTTCAGTAAGTAATAAGCTGGTGGCTTAGTCGCCAAAACTGGATGGTTAGCTACAAGCGGGCCTGCCCGCCTAAACTGGAGCGAAGCTTGTGCTGAGAGAAGCGAAGCGACTGTTGGCGGGGCCCTTAGCTCAGTTGGCTAGAGCGCCACATTTGCAATGTGGAGGTCAAGGGTTCGAGCCCCTTAGGGTCCACCGATAAATCAGAAAATGGCCAATTGATGGTTATTTATTAGTTCTTGGTCACAGTTAGAATTGACTGCACTAGGAGCTAACAAATAATTATCAATGATGAAGAGCTCTTTAACAAGTGAAGAAGATCGTCAGTCATAATGTAACAGGTCTGTATCTTCATCTTTTTGATGTAGATCAGATTTCAATTTTGACTAAAAAAAACTTATTTTGTTTTGCGTTAAACCAAAACAAAATTAGCTTAAAAGTTACTTAAAGATTATATGAATTAATGCAAATAGTGGATGCCTAGGCTTATTTGGCCGAAGAAGGACGCATAGCCCGCGAAAGTCGTCGAGGAGCTGGCAAAAAGCTTTGATCCGGCGGTGTCCGAATAGGGTAACCCCCGTATCAGAAATGGTACGGACTCTAACTTTATGTTAGGGGGGTAAGTCAGGGAACTGAAATATCTCAGTACCTGAAGGAAAAGAAATCGTAAGAGATTCCCTTAGTAAGCGACGAGCGAACAGGGAATAGCCCAAACCTCGATTTATCGAGGGGTTGTAGGACCTTAATCTGAGACTTGTACTGGTAGTAGAATAGTGTGGAATAATTGGCCAAAGAACGTGAAAGCCGTGTATACGAAACCAGTCCAAGCTCTAAAGTGTTCCTGAGTAGGTTGGGAGACGGCAAACTCCCTTCTGAATCCGGGGTGACCACACTCCAAGGCTAAATACCAAATAAGACCGATAGTGAACGAGTACCGTGAGGGAAAGGTGAAAAGAAGGGTGGAAGACCCAGTGAAATAGATCCTGAAACTATTTGCTAACAATCAGAGAGAGTCCTGACTTGTCGGGATGATCTCGTGCCTATTGAAGAATGAGCCGGCGAGTTTTTGTGCTTTGCAAGCTTAAGCCACTTTGTGGTGAAGGCGGAGCGAAAGCGATTCCGATTTATCGGAAGGGTCTGAATAGGGCCCAAGTAAAGTATGAAAGACCCGAAACCAGGTGAGCTAACCATGACCAGGGTGAGCCCCGATTAACCTCGGGAGGAGGCCCGCACCGTTGTATGCTGCAAGATGCTCGGATGAGTTGTGGTTAGAGGTAATATGCCAATCGAACCTGGAGATAGCTGGTTCTCCCTGAAATATATTTAGGTATAGGGTTATGTTTGAAGCAAGCGGGGGTAGAGCACTGATCGGATGTCTGGGAGGAAACTTTCAGCATCTAGTCAAACTCCGAATACTGCTTGTGAATTCATGGCACTCAGCACCTGGGAGCTAAGTTCCAGGAGCAAAAGGAAAACAATCCAGACCTACAGCTAAGGTCTCTAATGTTTGTTAAGTGGGAAAGGAAGTTTCATTCCTAAGACACCTAGGAGGTCGGCTCAGAAGCAGCCATCCTTTAAAGAAAGCGTAACAGCTCACTAGCCGTAGGAATGATGCGCCGAAAATTTAACGAGGCTAAACAAACAACCGAAGCTTAGGATTGTCTACTTGTAGACAATGGTAAGGGAGCGTTCTGTTTGCAGTGAAGCCTGGCCGAAAGGCTTGGTGGAGCGGACAGAAGTGAGAATGCCGGCATGAGTAACGAAATCAGGGTGAGAATCCCTGACCCCGAATGACCAAGGTTTCCGCACCCACGTTCGTCGTGTGCGGGTTAGGCGACCCTAAGGTGAGCCCCGATTTAGATTGGGGGTAGCCGATGGATTACCGGTTAATATTCCGGTCCTTAGTAAAGATCATTTGACCCGGGGAAGGACGATGCAGGATAGCACAAGTTAGGCTGTGAAGGTCTAATTAAAGCGTTGAGACAGTTTGAGTAGGCAAATCCGCTCAGGCGTTTATTCGAGGCGTGATAAGTGCACGAACCTTCGGGAGAGTGTATTTGTGTGAGTTCAGCATCCTAGAAAAGTTTCGCGGGGAGATGTTTATTAAATCGTACTGATAACCGACACAGGTGGTCAGGTCGAGCAGACCAAGGGGAGCGAGAGAAAGTAGTTTAAGGAATTCGGCAAAACAGCTGGGCGTAATTTCGAGAGATGCCCTTCCTTCCGACTTGTCGGGAGGACGCAGTGAATGTCGTGGGATCGACTGTTTACCAAAAACAC
Source organism: Candidatus Microgenomates bacterium (assembly GCA_015486535.1). Lineage (GTDB taxonomy): Bacteria > Patescibacteriota > Microgenomatia > UBA1400 > PJMF01 > WFTH01. Next base: position 6,932 of record WFRK01000036.1, read on the forward strand.
AGGTCCATGCAAACTCGTAAGAGGCAGTATATGGGCTGAAACCTGACCGGTGCCAGAAGGTTAACTGCGAGGGTTTTCCCGATTTATCGGGAAGGCTTTCAATGGAAGCCCTGGTGAACGTCAGCGGTAACTATAACTGTTCTAAGGTAGCGAAGTTCCTTGTCGCTTAATTGGCGACCCGCACGAAAGGTCCAACGAGTCCCACACTGTCTTGAACTACTACTCGGTGAAATTGAAATGGCTGTGAAGATGCGGCCTACTGACGGCAGGACAAAAAGACCCCGTAGAGCTTTACTACAACTTGGCACTGATGATGTGTTTAAAATTGTTTAGCATAGGTGGGAGTTCCGATTCTATCGGGACGCCAGTGAAATACCACTCGTTTTATTCATCTCATCTTACTTACGTTCAATGCAAACTTGAACAAGGACACTGTCTGGTGGGTAGTTTGACTGGGGAGGTTGCTTGCTAAAGAGTAACGCAAGCGTACAAAGGTACCCTTAGCCTGGATGGAAATCAGGCTGGACGTGCAATGGCATAAGGGTGCTTAACTGTGAGGCTTACAAGCCGAGCAGATGCGAAAGCAGGTCATAGTGATCCACGTGTGTTTTGTGGAAGACACCGTGCTTATCGGATAAAAGCTACCTCGGGGATAACAGAGTCATCGCGCCTAAGCGTCCCTAGCGTCGGCGCGGTTTGCTACCTCGATGTCGGCTCATCGCATCCTGGGGCTGAAGAAGGTCCCAAGGGTTAGTCTGTTCGCCTATTAAAGCGGTACGCGAGCTGGGTTCAGACCGTCGTGAGACAGGTCGGCCTCTATCCGCCGTCAGCGTTAAATGTTTGAGAGAATTTGCCCGTAGTACGAGAGGACCCGGGTGAGGGAATCCCTAGTGTTACTGTTGTCCCTATCAAGGGCAACGCAGTGTAGCTACATTCCTTGTGGATAACCGCTGAAAGCATCTAAGCGGGAAGCCCTACTCAAGATGAAACATTTCCATTAGACCCGTGGGAGACTACCACGTTGATAGGCCATCGGTGTAAGCCTGGTAACAGGTTAAGCCTAATGGTACTAAGTGTCAATTGAATATAATTTTTAAGAAATTTCTATCAAAGTTCTGCTACATTAAACTGACAATCTCTTCACTTGTTAAAGCGCTTTTCAAAGCTCTTTAACGTTAGTTTAGCTGAAAAACCTTTAAGTTCTGGTCTCTAGAGCGAGGTGGAACCAACTCTATCCATCCCGAACAGAGTCTTGAAACGCCTCAGCGTCGACAATACTGCACTGGCAACGGTGTGGGACGATAGGTCGAGGCCAGAACTTAGAGGTTTTTTTGTTGGCCGACGACTGTGCAAAGAAATGAAAATTTAATTTTAAAAATTTTAGGATTTTAAGCCAAAGTAAACATGACCACTGTTTTAGATTCTTGGTCAATCTTCTGACTGCAGTTCGGTTGCAATCCAAAAACTCCAAGCACCTGAGAGAATAAAGAACAATCCTCCAAAAATAAGCATCAGTGTCGTATCAACGGCACCGGATTTTGGCAAAGATGTGGCCGAAGCATCCGGCACCGCACTGCGACTGGCTAAAGCAGGACTAATGGTAGCTGAAGGGGAGGCAGATTCGCTGGCAGTTGAAGAATAAGGCGCTTCGGTTCCATAGGTAACCAGAGTTGGTGTTGGCGTTATATCAGCCATGGCTAATTGTTCTTGATTGGCGTTTGGATCTTTGACAATAAAAGTTTGTGTTTTGGTAATTTCTTCGCCGGTATCGGGATCAATATAGGTATATTCGACCGAATGTTCCCCCGGAGCCAACTGCTTTGAAAGAGCAGCTAAATCAATACTGAAATCACCCTGTTTATCGGTTGTTGTTTCAGTATTAATAGCATTGGCTGAATGAATCGTTACTTTCACTTTTACATTTGGTTTTGCCTTGCCGACGAGTTTTGGCTGCGTTGAATCAACCACTTGGTCAGCCGCCGCCTCTAGGTTAACTTCTGTTTTCACTTGAGCGCCGGCAGAGGCGGCGGCTGAAGCACTCGCTGTGTCAAGTAGCTTACCCAGTTGTCCCGCTTCACTTGCCTCTTTAACGATCGGTGCGGTTATCTTTGGTTCTGGAGTGGTGATTGGTTTTTCCGGTGATGTCGAGGTATCAGGCAAACCATCTTTCTTTTGCGCCGACTTTGAAGCCTCATTTGTTTCTGTTGCTCTTATGGCAACACTGGGACTAGGAGCAGCAGCTAACTCTTGTTGATTTTTGCCTAAAGTAATCGTGTTGCCTGACTGAAATTCACCGACGGTGCTGCTGATCGTGGTCACATTTTTTTCTCCTAAACCCTTCGCCATCACCACCAGAATATTTTTATCACTAATGTTGGCGTAAGCCGAACCATCTACCATTCGTGCGTTCGACAGCGGCACCGCCCAACTACCGGAATTTTTTACCAAAGAAGAGAGAAGACCTGCCCCCTCGAGTTTAACATAAACGATGGTATCTTTTGCCGGTGTACCGGCCGCAGTTACGACACTACCATAGATGGTTTTTGCCGCCGGAGGAGCACTGGCTCTCTTTGCCGTCTTTAATTCAAAAGGTGTACCTTGATTGTCAAATGAACTATGAGCGGCAGTACCGACGACAAAATAATAGTGCGTACTGGGTTTTAATCCTCCTACGGTGATGTAATGTGCTTGATAACTACCAACTGTGCCATGAAGTTGGTCACGTTCATCACTGGCTTGATTACTCAACTGGTTAGATTTTTCTCCATACTTAACAAAACCGGCTGTTTTCTCATCCGTAAAAAAAGAAACTGTGAAACCCTTGTCGCTGATATTGCTAATTTGCACATCCTTTGGCGTTGTTTGGGGTGTCGCTCTTGGCGCAAAGACACCGGTGCCCTGACTAAAAATGATTGTACCTGCAATTAGGCCGACAATCAGAACACCCAATCCGATCAAGGTTGGAATTCTCTTTTTTAATAGTTTGGTATTAAATCTGGTAATGGTAATTGGCTTCATCATATTCAACTAATCCCTATCACTCTAGAGTATTTTCCATAAAAAGACAATGCGAATAAAAACCGAATTAAAGTTTTGCTCCAGTCGTTGCGGAAGCGGAACTAGCGCTCGCACTAGTGGCCTCAATAGTCGTTTTAATTTCAATCGCATTAATTGGCGTCAACATTTCAGTCCGCTTTTTCTTGTCGTAAGTTAATTTATAAATTGGAAAGGAATTTAGTGCGCTTGGTGCATAATCATGTTTGCGTTCGATCAATTGCAACGTTGCTTTATCAAGTATGGGCGACAAGGGTTTTATCATTGTTTTAACTTCCTTATCTGTTTGGCTGACGATATCGGAAAAAGTAATACTTAACATTGTCCAGACGATCAAAATGAAAATAAAGAAAATACCGATGACAAAATAAACTTTATCTCTTTTTATTTTTTGGAATTGTTTCAGTGGGTTTTGGGTCATAAGAGTTTAATCAGTTTTGAAATAGGGAATTGATAAATTAATGTTGGCCAGTAGATGCTGTTTAGCGTGGATCTTTTTGACACTAAAAGAAACAGAATTGATTAGAAAAGTGAATCGACTTTGTTCTAGAGCCTGAATAAATTGCTTGATATCCGGATAACTACCATCAACCGTGACAGTCAAAACCATTGTCTGTTTTTTACTTTGAGTCTTGGGAGCGTGCTCATTTGGTAATTGATTGACACTCAGACCAACAATAACCAGAGTATGTTTGGTTGCTTCAAACTCAATAATTTTCAGATAGTGAATGATCTGAATCTTTTTCGGTATTGCTTCATCTAATAACAACAATTTTTTTTTCGTACTGAGATATTCGACCTGGGCAGTATTTAAAGCGGCGATTTTTTTAGGTAACTTTTGATTAATAATTTTTTTCTCGTTAATTTCTTTCGTTAACTTAGTCATGGTTACTAAAGTAGGTTGAATAGCGGCGATAACCAAAAATAGGGTAAAGCCGATCGAGAGCATCAACTCTAAAGAGACTTTTACCAACGGTGTTTGGTAAAACTGTTGCATTGCTAATGCTAACTGTTGCTGTTTTTTCTGATTAGTTTCTAGCATTATTTCAATTTATTGTTTTTGACACTTTTACTACTAGTTTGCTTAATTTGTGCAGTGAACTGAAATTTGAAATTTTCGCTTTTCGCATTTTTTTCGATTTTGCCAACAGAAACATGCGTAAAATAAGCTGATGTTTGCAAATTGGTGATGAGAGTGTTAAAAGCGATTTGCGATGGCACCAGGCCGGAGACATTGACGTGATCATCGGTGATTGTCAATTTATCAATGGTCACATCATTAGGAATAATTTTTGTTAATTGAAGGAAAAGATCGGTATTGATTCGATTGTGACTGACTGCCTTGAAATAAGCGAGACGTGCTTGAACTTGACGGAAGTTTTTCTCAAGATTGCCGTATGATTGAATGACGGCTTTTTTTTGATCAATGGCACTATTCAAATCCGTTCGTTGCCGATCAAGTTTGAAGCGGGTGGCAAAACTAACGATCACAATCAATTCAGTGAAAATAACCAAATAACGTCCAGCCGTCAAAGCCCAACGAATCGTTCTACCCAAAATGGTCGTAAAAAACGGATCTTCCGGCAAAAGATTAATTTCAGCAAACTGGGCAGGGTTCGATTTCATTGCTTCTCATTGTACGCAAAATAATTAAGTTTCTCAACTTAAACTATCATCCGAAGTTGTTTCCACCACCATCTCACTTGTTTGGGCTAAGTAAGTGGCTCGTTTCTGTTTAATAGTGTTAATCACCCGAGTCAACAGTCTCAACTCTTTGACATCAAACAAGGCAGCGAAGTAAATATAGACCAAACCACCAATACTGCCGGTGATAAAAGTTAAACTAATGAGAGCAATTGTTTTGCTCGTATCAAAAACCAGCTCATCCAAAATTTTAAAAGGTAAATAAAGAAAGACAGCCATCAAAAAACCCGCCGCAACAATTTTTAGTTGACTGAGTAGAAATTTTTTGGTAATGATTTGGCCCATTTTCTTCTCTAAGAAAAAGAGAAACAAACCTAGTTCCAAGAAAGCTACCAACGAAGTGGTAAAACCGAGGAAAACCGAGCCCTGATGAAAGTAAAATACTCCCGCCGCCGAAATAAATGTCCAACTTGTGACTGTGATGCTGGTGACAATGAAGGGGGTTAAGGTATCTTCCAAGGCATGAAATGCCCGAATAAACAGCTGGACTAACGCCTGTGCGGCCACAGATAAAGCGAGAAAAATAACGATACGACTAATCATTAACGTTGTTTCCCAAGGTAAATTTTTTGCTCCGAAAACGAGACGGACAATTGGTACTCTGAGAATTAAGAGCATCACTGCCGCGGGTACGGCCAAAAATGCCACTTGGTTAGTTGACTGAATTAGAGTTTTACGAAAACGTTTTTTTTGATCGCTCTCATGAGCTAAGAACGATAATGATGCTTGGCCGATCGGGACACCAAATAATCTAATGGGAATAACCATTAACTTCATGGCTAAACGAATAGAGAAAAAACTTAAACCGCCGATAGAGGTGGTAAAGAAACCGAGGATAATTTTTTGTAATTCATTGAGTGTGTAAGACAGAGTCCGTGGAGGCATTAAACGAAATAATTCTTTGACACCTTTAAAATTGAGATCAAGTGAAAATTGATAACGATAGCCAAGACGAATGATGGCCGGTAACTGAATCAATAAGTGCAAGCTGGCACCGATAACAACACCGACGGAAGCGGCTTGAATGCCCAAAGTTTGTTTAAACAACAAGGCTCCAACAATGATGCCCAAATTGTAAAAAATGGGGGCAATGGCCGGGATAATAAAACGACGATAAGACTGCAGGATGCCACTAAAAAAGTTTGAAATGGTAAAGAGAATTTGGGCTAAGAGCATGATTCTGGTAGCGGTGACAACCACTTTTATTTGATCGGCGCTAAAACCATTACCGGTGCGCCAAAGAGTAATCTGTTTGGCAAAAATAAATACCAATAAACTGACAATGATGAAAATAATCAGCAGGTAATTCATCACAATGTTGCTCATGCGAAAAGCATCCGTGGCCCGCTGTTTTTTTAATTTGATGAAGATAGGAATAAATGCGGCTGAAAGAGCGCCTAAAACAATCAGTTGAAATAAAGCGTCAGGAATTTGAAAAGCGAGTTGAAATGCTTCTAGTTCTAATTGAGAGTGGAGCGTATTAAAAAAGGCACTAATAAGCACTCTTTCTCTGACCAAACCGGTGAGCGAAGAAATAATGTTGGCGGTTGTAATCACCAATGCCGCCGAGAGAATAGTGGTTTGTTGCCTCTCCAGCCAATGAGTGTTAAAAATTTTTGGTAATCTTAATTTTGCAAGCGTCATTTGGTTTTAGTATAACATTCTAAAAGCGTCTGGCTTGAACAAACTTAAGTAATGGTTGAAGTTTTATAATACAATGAGGCCACATCAATCACTCGGTTACAAAACACCAATGCAAATGAGACAATTACTGACTAGTTAACAAACTCGTTTGTCTCAAACGTGTGTAGCCTGAACAGGCGATGAGCCATGTGTCGCAATGGACTTTGAATATTTGGCAAAAAATAACATTTGAAAAAACCGTCCTACCAGGATATAATCGTTCACTCTGAAACATTACTCTTTTGAAGTTTCAAAGTTTAGTATCTTATAAAGAAATAAAGGAAAATATGCCACTGTTACCTCATGCTAAAAAAGCTTTGCGAACGAGTTTAAGAAAAGCGCAATATAATGCTGTGAGACGCAGTAAAATGCGTCATGCAATCAAAAAATTTCGTCGTACTTTAAGTGAAGACGATTTAAAAGATGTTTTTTCTGCTGTTGATCGCGCTCTAAAGCAACATCTAATTCACATTAATAAGGCGGCGCGACTTAAAAGTCGTTTATCTCATTTACTGGTTAAATCTGATCGGCCAGTTTCTTCTCCGTCGCATACGGCTAAATCAACAAAAAATAAGTCTAAGTTAGTATCAATAAAAAAGAAAAAAGTCGCTAAAAAAGTCACTAAGAAATCAGTCAAACCGAAAAAAGCGGCAGCGAAAAAAGTGAAAAAATCTCCTCGGAAACCAGTTAAAGCAGTCAGAAAGACAGTGAAACAACCACAATGAGACTTACCTTCCAATGAGTCAAGTAAAAATTCGCAATTTTTCCGTCATTGCCCACATTGATCATGGCAAAACTACGCTAACGGACCAGTTTCTCAATCTCACCAACCAAAAAACCAAAGCGGAGACGATGGTGATGGATAGTAATCCGATTGAGAAAGAACGAGGCATCACGATTAAATTAGCACCGGTAAGATTGGATTATCGTGGCTATCAACTCAATCTAATTGATACACCCGGCCATGTTGACTTTGGTTATGAAGTGAGTCGTTCTTTAGCTGCCTGTGAAGGCGTTTTGTTGGTAGTTGATGCCACCCAGGGTATTCAAGCCCAGACTTTATCTCACTATCATAAGGCGAAAAAACTTGGATTAACCATCATTCCGGTCATCAATAAGATTGATCTTGCCTCAGCGGATATTGATAAAGTGAGTCTCGAATTGATGGAGTTGCTTCAAATTGATGAAAAAGAAATTATTCGTGTTTCCGCCAAAACCGGTCAACATGTAGCGCAAGTTTTGGATGCTGTCATTGCTCGCATCCCCCCACCACAAATATTGGAAGATAAACCGTTGCGTGCGTTATTAATTACCTCATATTTTGATCAACATCGAGGGGCGATTGCTTTAGTGCGAGTGGTTGATGGGAGCATTCATCAGCAGAGCAAATTAGCCTTTCTCAATGCGAAACAACAATTTCACCCGATTGAAATTGGTATTTTCAGGCCAAAAATGACGGCGGTAAAACAATTAAAAACGGGTGAGGTAGGTTATGTTGCCTCAGGCCTGAAAGATTTGAAATCATTAAAAATTGGTGACACTTTAATAATGGCAAATCAGCTGACATCAATCCAACCATTAGTCGGATATCAGGAACCAACACCGATGGTTTTTATGGAGCTCTATCCCATCGACGCGAGTGAGTTCAGCCACTTTCAAGACGCTATCACAAAACTAGTTCTAAGGGATGCTGCCTTGCAGTATGAGGGTACCCACTCGTTAGCTCTCGGTAGCGGTTTCAAGGTCGGTTTTCTTGGTATTCTTCATGCGGAAGTGGTGCTTGAACGTTTGCAACGGGAATTTGGTTTATCATTAATTGCGACTCAACCCTCTGTCAATTATCAAGTGTTAACGCGCCAACAAAGAAACATCACTGTTAATAATCCTAGTCAAATGCCTGATCCATCCCAAATAGAATCGATTAAAGAACCAATCGCTTTGATGACTATTTTTACGCCTCAAATCTACTTGTCAGCTAGTCTGGAATTAGTCCGTCAGCGACGAGGAAAATTACTTAAAACCATTAACTATGGCGATCAAATTCAAGCGGTTTGTCATCTTCCTCTGGCGGAGTTAATTGTTGATTTTCATGATCGGCTTAAATCAATCACTTCAGGCTTTGCTTCTTTAGAATATCAGCTTGATCATTATCAACTGGCCGACATTGTTAAAGTTGACATTCTTTTAAACCATGAATTAATTGAGGCGTTAAGTTTCTTTGCAGTGAGAGATCAGGCCCAGCAAAAAGCGCGTCTCCAGGTAAAAAAGTTGAAGAAAGTTTTGCCGCGCCAGCTTTTTACCGTTCCCATTCAAGCGGCAGTCGGTGGCCAAATTATTGCGCGCGAAACTCTGTCAGCTTTTCGTAAGGATGTGACGGCGAAGCTCTATGGCGGTGATGTCACCCGCCGCAAAAAATTATTAGCCAAACAAGCTAAAGGTAAAAAGCGTTTGAAACAGTTTGGCAAGGTGAGACTAGACCAGGACACATTTATTAAACTGCTGAAACAAGATTGAATCCAGGCCTATATTTTGAGATCAAAAGATAAAAGACCAACTAGATCGATCATTTTTGCTTTTTATTGAGTTGATTGCTATAATTAGCAAGCTTCATGCCAGATATTTTTAATCATCCAGCAAAAAAAGAAAAGATTCGTATTAAGCGAAAATTCAGAGTTACTTCTCCTGCCGAAGATAAACCGGCAGACAAACCATTGATTGCCTCCATCCCAATGACGCCAAAACAAGACAATGGTCATCGTTCGGTTGACCATTACTCTGAGGTGATGAGAGCGGAAAAACCGACAAGCAACATGTTTAAGGCTTATGCGCCAAAACCGTTGGGGGTTAATTTTACCGTTCAAGAGGAGGAAGAGGTAATCATTTTAATGTTGCGTCAACATCCGGTGACTCAATTAAAATGGGTGGCAATTAGCCTAATTTTGGCTTTAATGCCGCTCTTTCTCAACTCTATCAGTTTTTTTTCTTTTTTACCCCCGTCTTACGAATTGGGGGTTATTTTGATGTGGTATTTATTTATTCTTGGTTATATTTTTAAATCATTTTTGCGCTGGTTCTTCAATATTTATCTCATTACCGATGAAAGAATCATTGATATCGATTTTTACAATATGATTAGACGAAACATGGCAACGGCAAAAATTGATCGCATTGAAGATGTAACGGCGACGAATAAAGGTTTTTTGGGAACAATGTTTGATGAAGGCAGTGTTGTGATTCAAACGGCTTCAGAGAAAAGAGAGTTTGAATTTGACGGTATTCCTCATCCTGCGAGAGTGGTGACATTAATTAACGAATTAATTCTAGAAGAAGAACGTGAAACCTTGGAAGGGAGGGTGAGATGACCTTTCCTCAATATACGGCCGGTATCACCGAACCAACCGATCTCAACTTCCTATTGGGACCAAAGTTGTTTTTCATTTTATTTAAAGCCTTGTTTATTATTGGTATTTTATTTTATATTATTTATGCCGTCATCATGATTAGGCAGATTCAGTTGATGACTGAGACAGTGAAAACGAAGATGTCTGGTTCGTTAATTCTTTTGGGCGTGATTCACTTAATCCTTGCTTTACTTTTGTTCGGTTATTTTCTGATCGTTTAGCTTATGTCAGCAGTTAGCCATTTCTTCCCCGGTTTACCAAAATCAGGTCATTGGTCAAAGCTAATCCAAGGGCAGACGACGCAGGGATTAATTTGGATTAATTTGGCTTTGGAAGGTGATAACGCTAACAGTGTTGGTCGAGAAATGAGCGATTCTTTAAAAGCAAAATCAATTAATAACGCCCAAACACTTTATCGATTATTGCTTCAGTTAAAAAATATTGCTTTGGATAATCAGGTTAAGTTAAGTCTTACCGCTGCCCTCAAAGAACTCAATCAATGGACATTCTTTGCTTATCATGGTTCTATCGGTTTGAAAAGGGGGTCTCAATTTCATCTCCTAATCAATGAACAGCAGGGTCGTTTTGCTGCTCGGACAGGACAGAGCCGAAAAGGAGATTTGGTTTTTCTTCTCAGCGAGAATTTTTCCTCATATTTTAATCAACTGCGCGCGTTAGTCAAACAAGAATCACAAAAAGATATAATATCTCAAGCAAAACAACTAATTGAAATTAATCTGCTGCCGGCCAGTGCTGCTTTATTATTGCTTTATTTAAAATCTGTGCCGCAACCTCCTGTTTCATCAAGTGTCAAGAAACAACGAGATTGGTTTAATTGGTTAGTAAATCGCTGGACTCATCTTTGGGCTTATCTTAAAAGAATAGGAGAATGGCTGATTCAATTTGTCGCTCGAATTAATTTACCGTTTGTGTCATATGGTGCTATTAAACGGTTTTTGACAGACAATTGTCAGAAAGTGAGCCGTAAATTAAGGAATAAAAAGATTATTTTAGGCCTTCTGATTTTCTTCCTCGCTTTAGTTTCCGGTTTGTTTTTTAATCGCCAATTAAGATTATCAAATGAAAAAAAGCAGATGACTCAAGTTTTGCGTCCATTTGAGCAACAACTTGAGCAACTTAAATCTGCAAAAACGGACCAGTTGTTGACAACGCGTCAACAAACTTTGGCTTTAGTTGATCAGTTGAAAATTTTGAAGACCAAATATGAAGATAATGCTCGCGATTTAGTTTTAATCGAGCGGGATCTAAAACAGGCAGAGACATTTCTCCAATCAATCTCCGGTAAAAAAGAAATTCAAAGTTTACCGGTTTATCTTGATTTGTCTCGGTTTACAGCTGATTTTGTTATCAGCAAAGCGGCGATGCAAGGGGATAAACTTTGGTTGCTCGATCGCCAGAAAAAGAGTTTAATCCTTTACGATCAACAGACAAAAAAGTTTGTCCAAAAACCATTAATTAGCCTCGGGAGTGTGAAAGATCTAACCGTTGAAGATGATCGACTGCTCCTACTTGATCATGGTATTTACAGTTTGATCGCTCAGCCCGGATCGAATTTGGTCAGTTTGATTAAAGAAGACAATATTAATCAAACTGCCAACCTCATTGCCGCATTCAATCGCTCGATTTACATTTTTTCGCCCACAAAAGACAATATCTATCACTATAGTTCGGATCCGACTCAGCCTGCCAAGCCTTGGCTTAAAGCGATTTTAGGTGGAGATTCTGCTCAAGTTGTCTCTTGGGCGATTGATGGTACCATCTGGCTGAGTACGAAAAGCGGTCAAGTAAACCATTACCGCTCCGGACGGAAGATCGATTTTCAACTCACCGGTTTAGAGAAAAAAATTAAAGGTCCGGTTTATTTGACTACCAGCAGTCAAATAAAACAACTTTACTTACTTGTACCGGAACAAAATCGAGTCATTGCCGTTGATAAACAAGGTCACTTTATTAAGGAAGTGAAAAACTTTGTTTTGGGTTCGGCGACACAGTTAATTTATGATAGCAAAAGAAAACAGGTCCTAGCTGTCAGTGGGGCGATGATTTATCAAATTCCCTTTTAGATCATTTACCTATCCAGACTACCTCTAGTTAATTTTTTTTCTCGCTCTATAATTAAATGAGTTATGCTATTGGTTGCCAATAAAAAAGTCTATCACGATTATCAGGTTGAACACACTTTTATAGCAGGAGTGGTTTTAACCGGAGCCGAAGTGAAAAGTTTGCGGCTGAAACAGGCAAGTTTGCGAAGTAGTTTTGTACGCTTAATTAGCGGTGAAGCCTGGCTAATCGAGGCGCAGATCAGTCCCTACCGATTTGCTAGTGATCAGGATTATCAACCAAAACGAATGCGAAAACTACTACTGAAGAGAAAAGAATTGGCCAAATTGATTAGTCTGAAAGATCAAGCGGGTTATGCAATTGTGCCTCTAGCCTTTAAGCTCATTCATAATCGCGTCAAGTTGGAACTAGGTGTCGCCCGTGGTTTGAGACAGCATGAAAAGCGAGAAAAATTAAAAAAACGGGCCGACCGGAGGGAGGCCCAACGTACACTCAAAGCGAAGCTGAAAGGATTCTAAATTAAGTTGTCTATTTAATTTTTGTCCGAAATTGGTTATAATGATCTAAGAGCAGAGTAACATTGGCTCAACTTTTATTAACTATTTAACAAAAAAGGAGAAAAACAATGCGTAAAGCTTATTTCTGGCCGGTTGCTTTGGTGGTAATGGGTTTGATCATGCTGGCTCAAATTGTCCATTTACTACCAAAAGATTTTTTTAATCTTTGGCCTTTGGTGATGATTGTGGCTGGTTTGGGTGGTTTGCTCACTGCTGATCGAGAAGAATGGTTGGTTGAACCGAAGAAGAGAAGTAAACGTCGCCGATCAAAGAGAAAATAGGCACTTGAAACTCAAGTTCATGGCTAAAAAATATTTTCAAATCGCCATCGATGGACCGGTGGCTGCCGGTAAAGGGACGGTCTCACGTTTGGTGGCGCAAAAATTGGGATTTTTTTACATCGATACGGGGGCGATGTATCGCGTTGCTGCTTTGTTAGCCTTGCGGCATGGACTCGAGCTAACTGATGTTGAAGCTATCGTACGTTTATTGCTTCAATCGAAGATTGAGATGCACAATCCTTCAGTTGAAGAAAAGGACGGTCGATTAGTTACAGTGGTGCTTAATGGTGAAGATATTTCTTGGGCTATTCGGACAGAAAAAGTCAGTCAGGCTGTTTCACCGGTTGCAACTTTAGCGCCGGTAAGAAGAGTATTGGTGGCGAAACAACAGAATATTGCTCAGTCACAAAATGTTGTTATGGAGGGCAGAGATATTACTTATCGCGTCCTCCCTCAGGCTGATCTAAAAATTTATCTAACGGCGAGTGACTTGGTCAGAGCAAAAAGGCGTCATTTTCAGTTATTGACAAGAGGAGAAAATATCAGTTTTCAATCCGTTCATCGGGAATTATTAAAACGTGATCAGCGTGATATGTCGAGAAAAACCGATCCTTTGAAGATTGTACCTGAGGCGTGGGTAATTGACACCAGTGATCTTTCTATTAATCAAGTAGTTAACTTGATTGTGAGTAAGGTGAAAGTAATGCAAGATGAAGCTAAAGGTTGATGAAGCTACCAGAGTTTATCAAGAGACGCTTTTGTTGGAAGCCGAAAAAGAGAAAAAGCAAACAGAGCGTTTGTTTCGACGTTTGGAGCAACAGAAGAAGCGTCGTCAAGCACTTTTAAGTAAACTGGTTGCTCCGATTCTGCTTGTGAGTACCATTTTAGTTTCTCTGCTTCTATTTTGGTTGTTTCGACGGTGAGCGAGAAAGGGTATAACTAATTGGTATCCAGCAGTTATTGCTTGGTTCATCTCCTTTGCGAAATACTTCTAATGTTTGGGCTGAATGTGTTTGTGTTTTTATGGGAGTTTTTTGCTTTGAACAAATAGGTAAAAAAACAACGTCGCTTGGCGGTTTAAATTTGTGAGGATGTTGTGCATCTAGTAAATTTCGCATGATTTTATTCCAAATCGGTGAAGCGCCGGTAATACCGGAAGCGATATGACTCATGGAGGAATTATCGTTATTACCTACCCAAGTAGCGACAAGACGATTGGAAGTATAACCGATAGCCCAATTATCCCTCAAATTATTGGTCGTGCCAGTTTTGACTGCCACCTCTTGTCCCGGGATATTCAAGACGGAAAAGGGACCAAAAGCGGGAGTGCGAGCGCGATTATCTTTAAGCACGTCAGTCACTTGGTAAGCAACGGCCGGACTTAAAACTGTTTCTGCTGGGCAGTGTTTATCTAAGGCGCATTGATTGCGGTAAAGTACTTTACCGTGATAATTTTTGACTTCTAAAATTGGATTCAGTTTTACCTTTTTGCCCTGATCAGCAAAAATGCTGTAAGCTTGAGCCAAATCGATCATTCTCACTTCTCCCGCCCCTAAGGTAAGTGACAAACCGAAGCGTTTACGATCATTCCAAGTGGTGATGCCCATTTCCTGTGCTAGATCAATTAACTTGCTCACGCCAAGACGATTAAGCAATTTGGTGGCAGGGATGTTGTAGCTTGAAGCCAAAGCACGTCTTAAACTGACCAGACCATGATAACGACTATCGTAATTCCTCGGAGAATAGGGTTTGCTTCCTTTGACAAAATAAGTGATTGGTGCATCGAGAATCTTTGTTGCCGGGTTAAGTCCGTGAGAAAAAGCGAGCGCATAAGTAAGCGGTTTGATTGAGCTACCCGGTTGTCGTGCCCTCAAGGTGACATTGACTTGGCCGCCATGATTGAAATCAAAATAATTTTTACTACCCACCATCGCTAATATCTCACCTGTTTGGGGGTTGATTACCAAGGCGGCCCCATTAGTGACGTGAAGGCGATTAAGGCGGTTGACTTCATGGGTTACTATTTGTTGGACTTTTTCTTGCAGTTTAAAATCCAAAGTGGTAGTTACCTTCAGACCTCCACGACTTAACATTTGTTCGCCATATTGTTGTGCGAGCAAACGTTTCACATACATGACGAAATGAGGGGCTTTGATATCAATAATATTATTGCGAAAAAGAATCGGTTCAGCCGCCGCCTTTTTTGCTTCATCTTTGCTAATAAAATGGTCTTCAGCCATGCGTCGCAATACCTCTTTCTGTCGCTTGAAAGCTAACTCCGGATTGGCGCCAAAAGGTGAATAACTTGAGGGAGCGGCCGGTAAGCCGGCCAGTAAAGCCGCTTCGGCCAAGTCAAGTTGTTTGGCCGATTTACCAAAATAGCGTTGGGCCGCTTCTTCCACGCCATAAGCTGAGCCACCATAGGCAACCTGATTTAAGTACATGGTGAGAATTTGCTGCTTAGAAAACTTCCTTTCTACCATCACGGCAAGAAGCAGCTCACGCACTTTCCGTCTGATCGTTTTCTCCGGTGATAATAAACGATTCTTTACTAATTGTTGGGTAATAGTTGAACCACCTTGGATGGGTTTGCCTTCCTGATTGGCGATAAAGGCTCTGATGATAGCTAGAGGAGAAAAGCCAATATGGTGGTAGAAATCCTTGTCTTCAATGGCAATGGTGGCGTCAATCATAAAGGGTGAGATTTGATTGAGGGGCACAATGGTGCGATTCTCGTCTTGATAAATGTTATAAAGTAATTGACCGTGACGATCAAGAATTTTGCTACTGACGGCAGGAGCTTTTTTGGTTAAGTCACTAGCGCTGGGTAGATTTTTGAAAACAAATTGATAAAGCCAAATATTGAAGCAAAGGACAAAAAGAAAAAAACCGACAAAAAGAAATGTTTGCCAAGCTAGATAACGCCAAATAAACTTGAGCGGATAAAAGAATTTATTGAGATTTAACTTTCTTCTAGGGTGAACTCTGATCGTTTGATAACGCAAACCTTTTTTTGCTTGATAAATCACCTTGGCATGACGAAAAAGTATTTCTTTTAAGTATTTTTTTCCTTGACGGATTCTTTGTCGTTTAGTTGCCATGCTAGGCGCCATAATAACACAAGCTCTATCTGGTCACAACCGATAATTGATGCTTATTGAGACTTTTAATAATGATGGTAACTAATAATTTAGATTTTGATTGATAACCTGCCATAATGTACCATTTTTATCCTCATAACCCAAAGCCCAGATGGCTACACCAGCCAAATCAAGTTGTTTCACTAGTTCCAATTTATACTTAATAGAGCGAGGATTGTCATAGTAAATAATGTAGGTTTTACCGTCCTTTTGGTAACTAATGTATGGCGATAGAGCGGTTTGATTCCATCGCTTTTTAAGACTCGGATTCGGTTGAGTCAGTAATTGCGTTATTTGGGCATAGGTGAGACTTTTGCCTGACTGAGGGAACGTTTGTGCCTGAGCGCTCCGGTCAACTGTTTGCCAGCGATAGCCGTAAAAGGGAATACCCAAGATAAGTTTCTGCGCTGGCACCAATTGAAGTGTTTGCTTCAAATAGCTACTGATGTCATTTGCCCATTGATGACTCTGACTGAAAATCGGCGCCACCGGTCCCGCTGTCGTTGAGTTTGCGCGATGAAAATCGTAAGCCATGAGAATGATATGGTCTACCTTTGGTGCCAGCGCTTTTAAATCCCAGATATATGGTTTGTTGGCCGCACCGGCATAAACATCGAGACTAAGATTGATCTTTTCCGGCTTTCTTGCCAAGTGTTGGCTTAATTTTGTCACGAATTGGCTGAATTCTTTTCTTAATTGATAGCCGGTTTTGGCGGGAATTTCCACGTCTAAATTGATGCCACTAATTGGATATGCCAGGATAAGAGAATCTAAATTTTTGAGGAATTCGGCTTGAGCTTTGTTTGACCTTAAAAAATGTTTTGCCGTTTGACCATCAAATAAACTAAAAACCAAATCCACCCGAGTCTTATTTTTGCCTAATTGATCCAAGATTGTTAAAAATTGATCTGACTGCAAACGTTGAAAGCCGGGTGCAGGTTTATTTTGTCCATTTTTGCCGCTGACAGCAATTTGACCGTCAGCTTTGATCGCTAAAGCAAAATAAACTAATCGATCTAATCCCTTTTTTGGTTGGAAATGATTCATATTCCAATAAGGCAAAAACCCATAGACCAATTTATGATTTTTTTGAATAGGGAAACTATTATGAATAAAGTGAAATTGAGAGAATTGATTAATCGGTGAAACCAATGGCTGTTGGTAAGAGAACCAAATTGTCAAACTGATACTGCCCGTCAACACAACCAGCCAGAGGATGATCAATTTCATCATCAGTGCCAGGTTGAATTTTTCTCGTTTCGGCTTTAATTGAGATTTGACGAATGATTTTTTCATTTTGTGTCGTTGATCGGCCGACAATCCAAACAGTATTTTGCTCCGGTAGGATCGACATAAAACCGATGATTTTCCAATTTAAGACCCTCAACTTGCTGGCCATAAGCTGGTGGTTGGCCCGTGGTGGGATCAATCCAGGTGTTTTCGGTTTTTATCTCCCCAGCGGAAGGTTGACCCTTTTCCCAATATAGTTCCTTTGTTTTTGTTTGGCATAGATCGGTTAAATTGGTAATTGTCGCTGGAAAACCGTTGAGACAGACATCCCCCGATCTCACATCAGCTGGTTTTTCCGGCCATTGGGGTGATTTACCTTGAAGAATGAAGCGCATGATATCATGCCAAATTGGCGCTGCCCCAGTTACCCCGGAAACAAGATAAGGATTCATTGGTTTACTATCATTATTACCGACCCAAGTAGCAACAATATACTGAGGTGTAAAACCAATTGTCCAGTTATCTTTTAAATCATTCGTCGTTCCAGTCTTCACGCTGACAACTTGATTAGGAATGACCAATTGTGAGTGGGGGCCAAAAGCGGCGGTTCGTGCCTGATTATCTTGCATAATGTGGTCAACGAGATAGGCGGGCGCCTGGTCCATCACGCGGGTTAAGTTTTCTCGATGGATAATATCGGGATACTCATTCATTTCTAGCAGATTTTTGCTTGTTTTTTGTGGTTGAGCCTGATAGAGCAGATTGCCGCGATAATCTTTAATGGTTAAAATTGGGTTGAGAGGTACCTTTACCCCTTCATTGGCTAATACACTAAAGGCTTGGACCATGTCGATCATTCTCACCTCTCCCGCCCCCAAACCCAAAGAAAGACCATAATGACTGGGATCTTTCAAACTGGTTAAACCCATCTTTTGTGCTTGGTCAATAAAATTCTTAACGCCAAGAAGCTTCATTGCTTTTACGGCGGGAATATTGAATGAGTTCCCCAAAGCTTGGCGCACGCTGACAAGACCGTGGAATTGATCATCATAGTTGCGGGGACAGTAATCTTTTTGGCCGCTAATTTGAAAACAAGTTTTTTGATCGATTAAGATTGTACCGGGATTGAGCAGTCGTTGTTGGAAATCAGTGGCATAAACTAATGGTTTGATGGAACTGCCCGGTTGTCTGAGTGCAAGAGTCACATTTACTTGGCCATCATGCTGACTGTCGAAATAATTGCGCGAGCCAATCATGGCGAGGATTTCGCCCGTATTTGGTTTAGCAATCAGCGCCGCTCCATTTCCCACCCGATAGCGTTTCAATTTATTAATTTCGGCTGAAAGAGATGCTTGAGCGGTTTCTTGCAATCCCAAGTCGAGTGTTGTGGTTACTCTCAATCCTCCCTTGGTCACTTTATCTCGACCATATTTTTTAATCAGCAAGTCTTTAATATAAAAGACAAAATGAGGAGCTTTAATATCTTTTCGACTCAAAGCATAATGAAGGACGGTTTTTTTAGCCTTGTCAGCTTGAGCCTGAGTGATATAACCGTCTTCCACCATCCGCCGCAGCACTTCTGCCTGACGTTTTTTTGCCGCAGTTTGATCGGACTGAAAAGGAGAGTAACGACTGGGGGCTTGAGGCAAACCGGCCAGTAAAGCGGCTTCCGGCAAAGTGAGATCATGGGCTGATTTACCGAAATATTGTTCTGCCGCCGCCTCGATGCCTACCGCTGTGCCACCATAGGAAATGTAGTTAAGATACATTTCTAGAATTTGATCTTTAGTATAGATTGTCTCTGTCAACATGGCTAAAATCAGCTCCTTTAACTTGCGTTTTAAAGTTTTTTTTCTCGTCAGCAAAGCATTCTTCACTAGTTGTTGGGTAATGGTGGAGCCACCCTCGATTGTTTCGCCCAGCAAATTATTTTTTGCAGCGCGTAAAATTCCCTTGAGGTCAAAACCAAAATGGTGATAAAAATTCCGATCTTCGATGGCGATGGTTGCTTGTTTGACATATGGGGGGAGAGTGGCAAGTTTAATCGGAATGCGATTCTCATCTGCATAAATCTCATAAAGTAACTGACCATGCCGATCAAAAATTTGGGTACTGACGTTGTAATGAGTGTTGTTGGTGAGATTCTTTGGACTGGGGAGTTGTTTGATCAAGATAGTCAAAGCGATAAAACTACCAATGAATAAAACGAGCAAACTAACGACAATTAATTTGACTTTCCGTTTCCAGAAGCTCAACCGATGTAAAAAAAACGATTGTTTCCCCATTTGTTGTAATTGAGTCTGCGTTTGCTTGTGCTTCTTTGATCGGAAAATCGCTTCTAACTTGTTTTTTGTCATAGAACTCAGTAATATTAACAGTAACAGTTTATCATGTATACCAATAGTATTGGTTAGAATTGTGATTATGAATCAAATGGAGTCCCCAAATTTTAGCCGCTATTATCGCAATATTACCATTTCCGGTTTGCCCGGTTCCGGATCAACAACATTGTTGCTTGGCTTAAAAAAGAAACTGCAGTTCGAGGGTTGGAAGGGTTTTAATGGGGGCGAGTTCATGAGGGCTTATGCGAAAGAAAAGGGTTTGGTGCCATTGAAAGGTGCCTTGCATCACAACGCTAGTTCATATGAAGATGATTTTGATCGTCAGGTTGATTTTGGTATGAGGACGCGCCTGGAGGCAGAAAACAAATGGATCTTGGAATCATGGTTATCCGGTTTTATGGCTCAAGGTATTCCCGGTGTACTTAAGATTTTGATGACTTGTAGCGATAAAGCAGTTCGGATTGACCGGATTGTTAATCGCGATGGAGTATCTGCCGAGGCTGCTTTGCAAAATATGAACGAACGCTATCAAAAAAATTTAACCAAATGGAAAAGAATGTATCACGATGTTTGGCAAAAATGGGTGGTCGAAACCGGCAAAATGAAACAGACTGATGCGATTGATTTTTGGCATCCAAACCTCTATGATCTAGTAATAGACACTTATTCACTTAATAAACAGCAATCGGTTCAAGCGGTTTTAGATGCACTCCAAAATAAATAATTCATCCAGCCAACTCGTGCGTGATCGATTGAAAAATCACCTGATTTTTTGGCCCATGCTTGTTTTCATCTTCAGTCTTTGGTTGGCCTATCGCTATTTCACTCGTTTCCCGGTTTGGTTTGATGAAATTTTTGCCAAAGCACTTTTTTTTGGTTTGCCGGTTTGGTTTTATGTGGTGACGACAAAATTCAATCAACCAATTGAAATTTTTCAGCCGAAGAAACTTTGGCGCGGCCTATTTCTTGGTTTAGCTTTTGGCGGCATTTTTGGCTTTGTGATTGTGATGATGCGTCTGTTGCAACAGGCGGTTGTCATTCGTCCTGAGGCCGTCTTTATGGCGGACAATTTTGATTATGAGCTACTGATGGCCTTGTTCACCTCTTTTTGGGAAACATTGTTTTTTTTCGGTTTTATCGCCAATGTTATTTTAAAGAAATATCAGAAAATATCATTAATTAATCAATCTTTGATGGTCAGTGCTATTTTCGTTCTTTTCCATTTGGCTAACACATTTATTCGTTTTCATAGTTTGTCGGCGATTATGGGTCAGATATTGATTCTATTTTTGCTCGCCCTTGGTCAATTCCTTATTTTTTACCGTCATCGCAATGGTTATCTCCTCGTTCTTTCTCAACTCATTTGGGGTATGGCCCTGCTCGTTTATGGTTGGTAATTTTGATCCAGTTTGTGATATTGACTTAAACTTTTTTCTGTGGGATGCTATTCTTCCTTGAAACCGCTAATACACAAAATGTTGTGTTTTTAATCACTATGCAACACAATTGGTTGTGGTATTGAGTAAATATTATTTACGACTGTAAGCCCTAAAATGAAATGCCCTTTTTGCAGCTATCCGGATACAAGTGTGATTGACTCGCGCGAGACTGAAGATAATACGGCCATTCGCCGGCGTCGGGTTTGCGATAAATGTCAAAAACGTTTTACCACTTATGAACGCGTTGAAGGCCTTGATCTTAAAGTGATTAAAAAAGATGGCAGTAAAGAAAATTTTAGCCGGGAGAAATTGAAACGGGGAGTGATTAAAGCAACGTGGAAGCGGCCGGTTTCAATGGCAGATATCGACAAGTTGATCGATCAAGTGGAACAGCGACTGCGTCGCCGCAATTCGAAAGAAGTTAAGAGTTGGGAAGTCGGCAACTTAATTCTTAATCGTCTGAAGAAAATGGATAAATTATCCTATCTTCTTTTTGCCAGTGTTTATCGTGATTTTGCCAGTTTAGCCGATTTTGAAGCAGAAATCAGTAAATTGCAGGATTAGTTTTGTCAATTAATTTTAATTTAGTTATGCGATCTTAGAAAGGATCAATAATGTCACCAAAAAATAGTCTCCCAAAAAAGAAAATGCATTTCATCAATCGAAAACTTGACGGTGGTATGGGGAAGGCGGTTGCGCGACGGACTTATTTGAGACGGATTAAGGATGAGAAGACGAAGCGAGAGCGGTGGGAAACTTGGGCCGAGGTCGCTGATAGAGTTGCTTTGGGCAATACGGCACTGTTGCCAAAAAAGTATGCCAAACACAAGCAGGAGGAATATCTTTTACTCAAGAAACATATTGCCAATGCCTCTATTTTGATGTCCGGTCGTCATTTACAACATGGCGATTTGACCCAGCCGGGTAGAAACATGGAGGTTTTTACTAACTGTTCCACCGCCTCGGCTTCATTTGTTGTTTTTTATCTACTAATGAATGGTTCTGGCGTTGGTCGAGCTTATGATGATGATATGTCTCTCGTTGACTGGGACAACATGCCGAATGTGCGTTGTGTGATTTCTCAATCCCATCCTGATTTTGAATGGGGGGTGGATGAATCAAAGGAAGATGCCGAGCACAAATATGGGACAAATAACGGTATCACTTGGTTTACCGTGCCTGATAGTCGTGAGGGTTGGGCTCAGGCGGTAGAGTTAATTGAAGTGATGGCCTATGAAAAAAAATACAAAGATGAGATGCTGATTCTTGATTTTAGCCAGGTGCGGGCGAAGGGCGAACCCATCAAAGGGATGCAGGGGCGGCCATCATCCGGTCCAAAACCCTTGATGAACGCCATTAAAAGATTGACTACTATCAAGGGAGCGCATATGTCTCCTTGGAAACAGGCGATCTATGTTGATCATTACTTGGCAGAATGTGTGCTCGTTGGTGGCGCAAGACGCTCAGCGCGCATTGCTACCAAAGTTTGGACTGATCCGGAGATTTTCGAGTTCATTAATATCAAAAAAGGTGGTTTTCTTTGGAGTGCTAACAACTCGGTGGCTGTTGACGAAAAATTTTGGTCTCAACGCTCTCAACATGCCAAAAAAGTTTTGCAAGCAATTTTGAAAGCGAGTTACTATGATGGCACCGGTGAACCCGGATTTGTAAATCAGCATCGTCTTGTCCAAAACGATGAGGGCTACGATAGTTATCAAGATGGTAAGTATGCTGAAGGAATGAAGTACAAGCCATTAAAGCGAACGGAAAAACTTTTGGGACGATTAGCGCGTAATGCAGAAGCAAAGGTTTATCATCACATTCCCAATCCTTGTGGTGAGATCACTTTGAATATGCTAGGCGGTTACTGTGTTATCGGTGATGTTGTCCCTTACTATGCACCGACACTCGATGATGCAGAAGAGGCCTTTCGCGCTGTCGCCCGTGCTCTCATCAGAGTGAATACAATGGATGCTTTATATAAACGTGAAGTGAGGCGAACAAATCGTATTGGAGTGGGAATGACCGGTATTCATGAATTCGCTTGGAATCATTTCGGTTATACCTTCAAAGATTTAATTGATGAGGAAAAATCACGAGATTTCTGGATGACCTTGGCGCGATTTAAACGAGCGGTACGAGACGAAGCGGTGAAATATGCCAAAAAACTTGGTGTTAACGTACCTCACACCGATACCACGATTAAGCCATCGGGGACGATCAGCAAACTGTTTGCGCTCACCGAAGGAGCCCATTTACCCAGCATGCGTGAGTATATTCGTTGGGTACAGTATCGTTCTGATGATCCACAGGTTGAAAGGTACCATAAAAAAGGCTATCCGA
>WFRK01000037.1 GCA_015486535.1 Candidatus Microgenomates bacterium
CCAGTTATACACAGGTTTTCCCACAAAAATCAAGCAGCAAAAAAATTACAAGAGAAGGGGAGAGAATAAGTCAAAAAGTTATTTGGTTTTGTCAATTGCAGCGGGTGTTGGTGGTCGATAATCATCAATCGTTTTTTGACCGGCAAAAACATTAACAATCTTTGCTCCCGCTTTATTTGGAGGAGTGGGCTTTTTTAACTGTGCAACGCTAGGGTTGCTTTTTTGGGCCATTTTTGGTTTATTTATTTGACTAAGCTTTTTTTGCAATGCGCGGGTTGCAAACTGTGGCTGGCTTAAAACAGTTTCCTCTTGTTGCTGATGCTTTTGTTTTAATAACTCCTCTGGATTACTCGTAATGATTTTATGTTCTTCTGGACTAGCAACCACTCTTAAGGCCACATGATTTTGGCCGGCAAAAAATATCCCCTCACCAATATCAGCCGCCACAAGCAACTGTTTTTCCCCTTGAGATAAATAGAAAGTTTCACCCAAAACCGGAATGGAAGCAGTCGATTGTTTCATTAAAAATTGAATGGAAGAGTTGGTGACAATCGCTTTGCCATAATCATTGTGAAGAAAATCCTCTATATCTTGAGTAATTGTGGTAATGCCAAGGTAATATTTTCGCGCTCGTTTAACCATCGAATGAATGAACGAAGCAGAATCCGCGTGTTGCATGAAATACCAAGCCTCATCAATCACTAACAATCGTTTTTTAAGGTCTTTTTTAACTCGTGTCCAGATGAAATCAAGAATAACATACATTGCCACCGGTCTTAACTCATCCTCCATTTCTTTCACGGAAAAAACTGTCAACTTATTGGTGATATTAAAGTTGGAGGCGTGGTCAAAAATGCCTCGAAATGACCCCATGATGTACTTTTCTAGGCGAGCGGCAATATTACTGGCATCTTTATCTTCCATACCAATCAGCGACTTGTAGAGATCCTCCATCAGTGGAGGCTCATTCGTTTGGGTCGCGGGATCAGGTGTAATTCCTTTCGCCTTGTAGCTAGCGACCAATGCCTTATCCAGTAAGGCATCCTGCTGGGGGGTCATTTCTCCCAACATTACCCTAAGCAATCCATGAAGTGAAATAATTTTTTGACCCAACTCATTCTCGCCCTTTTCGTAGATATTGGCCAGATCAAATGGGTTGATTTTTGTCTTTGAGCCAAAGGTGAAGTTGATGTACTCACCCCCAACTGCTCGCGCAATTTCATCATATTCTTGTTCCGGGTCAAGAACAATTACTTCTGTGTCAAACATAAGCTGTCGAAGAATTTCTAGTTTAACCGTGTAAGATTTACCGGCGCCTGATTTGGCAAAAATGACCATATTGGCGTTTTCCATCTTGAATCGGTCAAAAATAACCAACGAATCGTTATGTTCGTTAATGCCGTACATAATGCCCGTCTCCATGGTTAATTCCGAGGAGGTAAAGGGAAAAGTGGTTGCCAGAGAAGTCGTATCCATATTGCGTGTCACCAGCAGCTTATCGGCGCCCATAGGTAAAGTCGTCTTAAAGCCCTCATCCATCTGTAGGGTTGCCTTTTTTGAGACAATTAAGAGCGAACCAAGGGATGATTGAATTGCCTTAGTGACCCGGTCAAGCTCTTGTTTTGAGGTGGCGGTGATGGTGACATAAAGTCCAAATTGAAAAAATCGTTCCGAGCCTTTAGCTAAATCTTCGCGAATGTATTTTGCATCTTCCAGTTTCACTTCCGTGTTAATATTGCTGATTTTGCCTGCCCGTAAATCTGACTGAATTTCTGCTTCCATTTCAGTAATTTTCCGTTTGAGGCTATCTAAAACTTCGCTTGAACTAACGGGATAAATAAACATCGCGATGTTTATTTGATGAGGAAAATTAATTAAGGGAGAGAGCCAGTTTGATGGGACACTGGCGGGGTAACCAACGACGAATAATGTTCTGGTATAGGTTGAATTAATTTTTTGGTAAGTAAAATCTACTTCGATCGCTTCGGGTGCAATAATGTCTTGGATCGTCACCAGGCCACGTGAAAAAGCTCTTATCTGGTCCAGCTCTTCTCGTTTTTTGCGTTCAAGCTCCGTTTCCGCTTTCGTTTTTGGCTTTTCTTTCTTGAGGAATGGTAGATTTAAGCTATCAAAATGTAACATAATGATCAAGGGTCACCACTTACTTGGCGGTGACCAGAGGTGCAGTGTAACTTTTACTATCGGCCATTTTCTGACCTTCGGCTGTTTCGGGATTGTAGCTGGCATAAAATAAGCGAATAATTTCTTGAGTTTCCAACTGGCGCGCATAAAGGCCAATGCGCCCAAATTGACCAATAAGATGGTCTCTGCGAGGTTCAAGAATATTACCCGCCTTTTCAATTATCTGACTTTTTTCTATACTGCTGACATCGAACTGATTTTTTTTACCCGGCATCATTGTCTGGGCGGAAACAAAACCCATTTCTAAAGCGGTGGCATTAATGACTACATAGAATTTTTTATCCAATACGTTTCTTTCATGGATTAGGTTGCTCACAAATTCTCGATAAGCGCGAATGCGTTGTCTCATTAGTTGTGAATTTGTTTCCGTCTCACGGCTTTGGAGGAGCTTGAGATAATTTGTCACATCTTTTGTTTGAGATTGGATAACCACCTGAATGGGGTAGTTGATTGAGTTGAGAAGAGCGGCATAGGCGTAAGTAATCGCATCTTGTTCTGCTTCCGCCAAAAGTCCGAAATTCATCGCATCAACAGTTAAAATCAATGAAGTTGCTCCACCCTTCATAATCACCAAGTTGCTGGTAATGTCGTAAATATCCAAAAAAACCTGAGTGGTTGATTGCAGACTCGTGTTGGGCATGGCTCACTTAGCTTACCTTATTTTCACTTAAGAAGCAATAATTTCCAGCGGTGGCACAATTTTATTATTCAGGACCAAACTTACCGGTTGAAAGCTTAAATTTTCTTTACTAACCCACAAAATGTAAGTCCCATCTTTCAGGGGTGTGGTGATAAAGAACTGTCCTAAAGCGTTCGTTTTAACCGCTCGTTCGATCACTCCATGAGGATCTTTTACTTCAATAATAGCGTTGGGTACCAAATCACGGTTTTGCGTTAAAACCATACCGACGATTTTGTTCGGTTGTATCGGCGTTGAGGGAAATGGCAAATTTTGGTTAAAAACTACTTGAGTAGCCGTTTGGCTGGGTGTGTTTTTCACAACTGGAGTGGTTGTTGGAGCGATTGCCGGTCGCGTTTGATTTTCAGTCTCGGTTTGGGTTGGAACAGATTTATCTACTTGCTTGACAGCACCGGGTTGGTCAGATCTGGTTGTCTCTGTGTTGATTAAAGTTTTGCTAGGAAGTTTACTTTTTGGAGGAACCGATTTTTCTTGTTTTTTTGCTTGTTGCCGCTGATTTCCTTCGCTAAAATAATTTAAAATCTGTGCCTCTCTTTGTTGATTTTCATCCGGAGGTGGTGTGACCTGATTGGTTTGCTTAATTGAAGCGAGATACTCATGCACCCGCTGATGTCGTTGAGGCGTGAGATCAATCGGTTCATTCTCAAGTTTCTGATTCG
Source organism: Candidatus Microgenomates bacterium (assembly GCA_015486535.1). Classification (GTDB taxonomy): domain Bacteria; phylum Patescibacteriota; class Microgenomatia; order UBA1400; family PJMF01; genus WFTH01. Next base: position 3,562 of record WFRK01000037.1, read on the forward strand.
GATTTTTTGGTTTGTAGCGAAAAACGTCGGGAATATGTGCTTTCCTTTTCCAGTAGTAGAGCGTTGGTTTATAAATTACCCGAAAAAAAGTCATCACCCACTGGTCAAAAGGACGGCCGGCAACCGGCACGAAAGCAGAGAGACTACCAATCGCTAAGGAAAGCAACATAAAGGGCCATTTTATGATATTTGGCAGGCCAGTTTTAAACAAAATAATCGTGATCACCACACCACCGGCGACCTCCAAAAATTGTTTCAACGTCATGTTGCCCACAATATGAAATTTGTAACCGGTGACGTCTTGTGGAATAGGATGTTCTCTCATAGGCAGGTGAGTTAACTTTAAGACTAACTCTAGCGTCGATTATAGCATAAAGAAAGTGATCGCTTTTGGTTGGAGTAGTGGGCGATTAATCAATGATTGTTAAGCATTAATCAAGGTAGCGGTGCTTATCGTTTGACGGCGGGAGTAATCATCTCGACTTGAAAAGTTTGCCCTTTTTTATTTTTTGCCTCACCAAAAAAATGATAATAGGGGAGGGCAAGGCCATTTTTATCTCGTCGATATTCTAATTGCACCCGAGTTAGATTTACTTGGGTCAGATTTACTAAGTTTAGCTTAAACAACTGTTTGTTCTGAGCGGCAATGATGGCAGCTGATCCATGATTGATATTATCTATCGCTTGAGCGACGGAAATGGTTGGTTTTTCCGCTAATTTTTTGATGCTGAAAAGCATCGGCTTGAAAGTGAGTTTTTGGATTTCCTGTTGGCCATTAATCAGTAAGCTGAGGGGATAATAATTATCTTGTTCTAATAATAAGGGGTAGCCGTCAATCATATAACTAAAAGGAATCTTTAGGTAGCGGGCTAAATTTGCTTCAGTTTTGTGCAAATCAGCATTACCATTGAGGTAACTTACTTGGGTGAGAATCGGTTCTAATTTGGCATCAAATAGATTTTTTATCAATGGTCGTGCCACCTTTAGCGCTTGATTGAGGTTGACAAAATTCTTGCTTTTTGTCGGATTGTTCTGACTCAAAACATAGAAATTGTTGGCAGCATCGAAATAGAGAGTATAGTCCGGTCCAATCCAAAATTGCTTATCTTTTGTTTGCAGCTGGTAATTTTGTTTTATTTTTTCAACCACTGTTCCAATGGCTAGCGTTTCCACTTTTGCCAAACTAAGTTGCCCTTTTATATGAGGGCTAGTACCGCTAAATTTGACTTTGCCAAAAGTAGTTTGACTACCGTCGTAATTGTGGTTCATCAACTCGGTTTTTGGCGTCGGTGTTGCCGGCGGGGTGATAATTTTAAGGGCTAAAGTGGCGAACAACATAAGTGCCGCCAGTGCCAAACTAAATTTAAACCAACTTGAGGTCTTAAAATGAGCTAAATTTGCCAATTTAATAAATTTCATAATTCTATTAATTTCAATCATTCTACAATATAACTTTATTTTACAGCATAGACTCAATCTAACCTGTTTTTACCAACAGGTTTGTACATTGGTTTGCAATAAGTTGGTTACCTCCGCCTCACTTAAGTTAAGTAATTTCGCCAAAGTACTATTTTCTCCAAGAGGCGCTTTGCCATAAAGACTTGAATTGGCTAATTCAAAATGGAGGTGAGGGGCGCTTGAATTGCCGGTACTGCCGACTTTTCCCAATACATCGCCGGCACTGACGGTCTTGCTCTCGCCAACCTTGAGTGAGCTGACGCTCATGTGGGCAAAGATGAGAATTTTACCATCATAGGGCGCGTCAAGCCTCAGTTTTACCCAATTGCCATAACCACCGGCATTATATCTCTGCCTGATTGCCGTACCACTCGCCGGGGCATGGATTGTGGTGCCAATCGCTGCCAGAATATCAAAAGCATCCTCATGAAAACGGGCGTGAGTATAACTACCGTTGGGCAGTTGAACAATTTTCCCAGTGGTAGGCCAACAAAATACTTTAGGATTACCAATGACCACCGCTGCCTCAGTTTTTAAGCTGACGTCACTGGCGACTGACTGACCGCTAACAGCGCGGTAAACATCAAATTTAATTTCCACCGAATTGGGGACAATCACATTCACGCCTTGGCTAATTTCCGTCGTGTAGGTTAATGTTTGGGTTTGAGTGAATTCTGCCGCCAAACCGGAAAAGTCCAGCTCTGGTTGAGGCGGTTGGAGTTGAGCCAAGTGAGTCGTAATATTTTTATTGAATCTCTGACTTGTAAACTGAACTTTTATGAGTTTTTCCTTAGCCTCATTTGTTGTAAGTGATTTTAATTGAATTTTATAACCCGGTCGAGGAATTAAATTGATGGTATAAACCACTTTTGCCGTTTCATTATTAGCTAATTTTTTGGGGGTGGCAGTTTCTTCCAAAACTAAATATTTGGAAACACTGGTGTTATTAGCGCTAAAATTACCCGTGGGCATGGGAGCGAGAAAGGCGGCAAAAATGACAAAAATGGTAAACAGGGCGGCGAAAGTGGCAAAGCCGATCGCTGTTAATGGGGCCAAAACACCAAAGGCACTGATGGCATTGCCGGCACTGACAATGGTGCTGCTGGCGAGACCGGCTTGTCCGGCGGTTAAACTCGCAGCGGCTGGTTGCGTTAGGACGGCCGGTTGAGCGGCCGGGCTCAGTTGCTGAGCGCCCGCCTGGTGCGCTAAGGGTGTTCTGGTGGAAAGGGGTTTTTTGGCAAGTTGAGAAAACGGTGTTTGGCCGATTGGGTGAGCGTAACCGGCGGTGGTAGAACCACCAATGCTGGGCGCGGCGGCAGATGAACCGAAGAGACCATTTTGCAGTTTTGCACCGAGTAGAGCGCCTCCGTAAAAACCCGCCGCCGCGCCCGCCGGTCCGGCTAAGCTTCCCACGGCGCCACCGACTACGCCCCCAATCCAACCACCGGCAGTGCCGAGTGCCTGCATCAATGGGATCATCAGGGCGCCGCCGGCTATTGCCGCTGCTCTTCGTACTTGTTTGTTAGATAAGAGCGAGGCGATTGTTGCCAAAGTGCCGACGCCGGTTAAGGCGGCGCCCGCTTTTAACAGGGCTTTTTTAGCGAACTTCTCAGTTGCTTTTTGCCTTAGATGTTGCAAACTACGCTGCCAAGTTTGATCGACCAGTTGATTTTTCCTTTTTGGACCGCCCCACATCTGGCGCAACTGTCGCGCCAGTCCATCTGCTTGAGATGGCGGTTGCATTTGTTCACTTTCAGCTAAAGCGTGAGCCGCCGCCAAGGGAGAGGTGACCGCTGCTCCAAGAATGGCTGGTGTTTGATCATTACCGGTAGCCCTTAAGCTCTGCTGATAATTAATTTCCGCCGCATCGGCGTCAGCCGCTACCAATTGGAGTCCACTGACCAAAACTAGTTGGGCCGCTTCAATTTCCAACAAGCGCCTATAAGCGCGATTAATCGCGATAGCTTCGTGTAATAGATGAGCCGTTTCTGCGTCGAAAAAGACTTCTGCCTCCGTTGGCGCGACACCTTCTTCTTCAGTAACATTCTCCACTGTTTCAGTTGTTGCCGTTTCAGTTGTTGTGGCTGTTTCCACTGTTGTGTCAGCGCCTGCTTCGGTCAGCGTCTTTTTTCTTTGTTCCTCTTGCTGTTTTAACTTAACCTGTTTGAGAATCTTGCTTAATTTAGGGGCAAC
>WFRK01000038.1 GCA_015486535.1 Candidatus Microgenomates bacterium
ATAAGATACTTGAGGGAATATTTACCCACTCACGAAATCTAGATTATATCAATTTATCACTTATTGTCAAGATGAGTGAATTAATCTTTATGATTTAGGAAGAAATTGCCGCAAAAAGTCATTAGGGACTAATTGAAACACTGTTTTCGCTGGTACTACAGCTTTTACATGGTACTTCCTATTAGGAGGATATTTCTTAATACTTTCCAGTTTCTTAATGAGTTGGGATGAATAAATGCCATCTTCTAGCTCTCTTATCGTTTCCCTTGGTCGGCGCATAATTAGTTGATTTACTTCATATCCATATCGACGCAAAATTAATAGCAAAGTACCTACATTTGCTTTGCCATGCTTAAGGTAATGCAGGAGATAACCATGAGTCGATCGGTCGATTAGTTGGGAATTATAAAGCTGATTAATTTTTTCGTATGTGATTACAATTTCCTTGCAGACGAGATAGGCAAAGCGATAATGTATTCGCTTTAATTTTTGTGCATAAGCAGCAGTAATCAAATCACCATTTTGAAGTTCGTCAATCATCCCTTGGATCTTTTCCTGAGTAAAATTGCCATAGAACATATCGTTAATATAGCGTCTCAGCGGTGATAGTCTGATCTGATCAGGCAGTAAAGGAGGCAACAAGCGTATGCTTGTTTCTAAAGTTTTTAGTGACATTTTAAAATACCAATTCAACTTAATTGCTTAAGTACATCAACTGCATCATTATAGCGCAATTAGTGAATTTCGTTTGAGATCAGGCGAATTAGATGTTATTCTACTGGACAAATGAAAAGATTATTTTTGCTGCTGACATCATTAATTTTACTCTTGTTTTTTTTGATTTTGGCCGGTCTTGAATATTGCTTGACTCAACCCAATTATCATCAATCAGAAAAAATCAAATTTATTGTGACCAAAGGTGATACAATCAATCAAATTGCCCATCGACTTTACCAAAAAAAATTGATTTATCAGCCGTTCATTTTTAAGTTTGCTGTTAAACAAGCTGGGGTGGCGCACCAGATTAAAGCGGGTAGTTTTTCTTTTGATGGAAAGCTGTCACCTATGATGTTGGCTAAAAAATTGACGGAAAAACCAGAAGATACCTGGATTAGAATCTTGGAAGGCTGGCGGCGGGAAGAAATCGCCAACTATCTTGAAAGACAGCCGCTGACTGCTTTTGACAAAAAAGAGTTTCTTCGCCTAACCCGAGATAAAGAGGGCTATCTTTTCCCGGACACTTATCTTGTGGCTAAAGAAACGACTACCAAGGCTCTAGTTAATTTGCTTCTAAATACTTTTGATCAAAAAGTAAAACGAGGTTTGGCCCAGACGATTACCGCTTCCCCCCATTCGCTCAAAGAAGCAATTATCGTCGCCTCTTTGCTTGAAAGAGAAGCAAAGGGTGAAACGCAAATGCGTCACGTAGCCGGCATTATTTATAATCGTTTAGATATCGGTATGCCCTTACAAATTGACGCCACCTTGCAATATGCTCAGGGTTGGAGTCAGCGCAAGCAGAGCTACTGGAGTTCGCCGAGTGCGGCATTGAAGCGAATTGATTCGCCTTACAATACTTATCGTCAAGTGGGTTTGCCCCCTCAACCGATTGCCAATCCCGGCTTGCTTGCAATTAAGGCGGCGCTTGATCCGCTCAAAACGAAAGACCTTTATTATCTCCATGCGCCCGACGGTCACATCTATTATGCACGCACGTTAGCAGGCCATAATCGGCATATCGCTCGCTACTTGCATTAATTAGAGGAGACTGATATAATCACTGCTCTAGCTTTTAAAAGAAAGCAAAAAGAGTAACAGGATCTTAATTTTGCAGCAAAGAAAGCACCGTTTGTTGGCGGTATTTTAACGATAAGTTTTGAAAGATATTAGCTCGACTTCTGGTCGAGTTTATTTTGTTGCAAACAACATTAAATACAAAAAAGGAGTTTTCATGTCAAATGCCAAGCGCCAAAATTGGGGGAAGAGTTACCGCACCTTGCCAAAATTGAATTTAGTGGGTTTGCAGTTGGCTTCTTATCGCGATTTCCTCGATAACGGCATTGCCGATGCTCTGAAAGAGGTGAATGGTGAAAAAGGAATTGAAGATTATACGGGAAAGAACTGGTCACTTAAATTTAGCCACTATCGTTTTGGTAAGGCAAAGAGGGGGGTAATCGAGGCAAAACGAAAAGGGTTGAGTTATGAGGCGCCACTTTATGTTAAAGCAACATTAACGAACAAAAAAACCGGTCTTGAAAAAACCCAAGAAGTATTTATGGGTGACGTGCCGATGATGACGAACATTGGCACCTTTGTGATTAATGGTATTGAACGAGCAGTGGTGACCCAATTAGTCAGATCTCCCGGTGTTTTCTTTTCTGGTAACAATGACCGGACGATTGGCCGCGAACTCTATACCGCTGAATTACGTCCGAAAAGAGGTTCGTGGTTAGAGATGACGGTTGGTAAGAGAAATGTCATTGCTGTCAAAATTGATCGACGGCGCAAAATGCCGATCACTGTTTTACTCAGAGCTTTAGGTTATAGTACCGATGAAGAGATTCATGATTTACTCAAGGATGTGATTGATTTTGACGAGCTTGGTTTGATAGAAAAAACTCTTAAAAAAGATGTGACCAAATCGGAAGGTGAAGCTTTATTGGAGATTTATACCAAGATGAGACCGGGTGAACCGGCAATTTTAGATACGGCTAAGGAATATTTCAGTAATTTATTTTTCAATCATCGCCGTTATGATTTAGATAAAGTTGGTCGTTACAAATTAAATCGCCGCCTTGGTTTAAATATTGATGAACAAGTGACGACACTAACCATCGACGACATTGTGGCTACGGTTAAATATTTGATTAAACTGCAGAATGGGATTGGTAAAGTAGATGACATTGATCATTTGAGCAATCGTCGTGTTCGCCGTGTGGGCGAATTGACTCGCGATGGCGCTTTTCGTATCGGTTTAATTCGTCTTGAGCGATCTATCAGGGAGAAAATGTCTTTGACCAAAACCGACGAACCATTAAGTCCGGCTGCTTTGGTAAACGCACGACCATTGATTTCAACCATTTCGGAATTTTTTCGACGGAATCGTTTGTCCACCATTTTAGATCAAACTAACCCACTATCTGAGATCGATAATTTACGCCGCTTATCTGTTATGGGAAGTGGTGGTGTTACTAAAGAGCGTGCCTCATTTTCGATGCGTGATATCAACGCCTCGCAATATTCTCGTATTGATCCTGTTCGTTCACCTGAAGGTCCGAACATTGGTCTGGTAACTTATTTTGCCCTTTATACCAGGATTAATAAATATGGTTTCCTAGAGGCACCTTATCATCCGGTAGAAAAGAAAAATGGCAAGGTGAAGGTACTTGACAAAATCGTTTATCTCGCGGCTGATGAGGATGAAGATTATAAGATCACTCATGCCGGCGTACGACGGGACGAAAATGGTTACATTTTAGATGATTGGGTCGCCATGCGCTACCATAACGAATTTATTGAAGGCTCAGTTGAAGAGGTAGATTATATTGATGTTGTGCCTCGTCAGGTGGTTGGTACTTCGGCTTCACTCATTCCCTTCATCGCTCACGATGAGGCAAATCGGGCCTTGATGGGCACACACATGCAGTGTCAAGCAGTACCGTTAGTTAAACCTCAGGCGCCAATTGTTGGCACCGGCATTGAAGAAGATGTCGCTTGCGCGATGAACCGGACGGTAAGAGCCAGACATGCGGGTGAAGTAGTTTACGTTGATGCCAACAGATTAGAGTTGAAATTGACTGCGGCTGAATTGAAAAAAGCGCGGGCAGAAGAAAATCACGAAGTTGGTAACTATGAAATCGAAAAAGACCGAGAGGTTTATTCCATTACTAAATTTGCACGTACATCGCAAAGTACTTCATACTCTCAAAAAGCGATTGTTAAACTCGGCCAGAAAATTAAGAAGGGTGAGGTGATTATCGATGGTCCAGCGGCCGATCAGGGAGAACTGGCCTTGGGCGCGAATTTATTAATTGCCTATACTTCATTTGATGGTCTTGGTTATGAGGACGCGATTGTGATTTCTGATCGCTTGGTGAAAGATGATGTTTTGACCTCGGTACAGATTAGTGAATATAAAGCAAAAGTGATGGATACTAAATTGGGTCCGGAAGAACTGACAAATGATATTCCCAATGTTTCTGAGATTTATCTGAGTAATTTAACCGATGATGGTATTATTCGTGTTGGTAGTATTGTGGGTCCCGGTGATATCCTCGTGGGTAAAATTGCTCCTAAGGGTGAAACTGAATTAACACCGGAAGAAAGACTTTTACGAGCCATCTTTGGTGAAAAATCTCGTGAAGTGAGAGATACCTCCCTAAGAATGTCACATGGAGATTCAGGTACCGTCATTGAAGTGCAAATTTTAGATGCGGCCGCCGGTGATGAACTGGATCCGGGCACATTGAAAGAAGTGATTATTAAAGTGGCTCAAATTCGCAAGATTAAAGTCGGTGACAAATTGGCCGGTCGTCACGGTAATAAAGGAGTTATTTCTAAAATTGTGCCGATTGCCGATATGCCTCATTTAGCAGATGGAACCGCCATTGATATTATTATTTCACCTTTATCAGTTTTAGCGCGGATGAACATGGGCCAATTGTTAGAGGCGCACGTTGGCTGGGCAGCACAAAAATTAGGTTATAAAGTGGCTTTTCCCGCTTTTGAATCATTTGATGAAAAGAGAATTTGGGACGAATTGGAACGAGCTGGTTTACCACGGAGTGGTAAAGCGATGCTATATGATGGTCGTACCGGTCAACCCTTAAATGAAGAGAGTGTTGTTGGCATCGGTTACATCTTGAAGTTATCTCACATGGTTGATGATAAGATGCATGCCCGTTCTACCGGTCCTTATTCTTTAGTGACGCAACAACCGTTGGGCGGAAAAGCACAACGAGGAGGCCAGCGCTTGGGAGAAATGGAAGTTTGGGCACTTGAAGCTCATCGAGCGGCTTACACTTTGCAAGAAATGTTGACAATCAAATCTGATGATGTTATCGGTCGTTCCAAAGCTTTTGAAGCGATTGTGAAAGGTGAGGAAATTCCCGCACCAAGTGTGCCGGAATCATTTAGGGTGCTGATGCGTGAACTGAACTCGTTAGGTTTAGAGGTTGTGCCACATGGAGTCGAAGAGGTGATTGAAGCTGAAGAGAAAACCACCCCTGAATCGGCGGAAAATGCAGCCCCAGTTGTCACAACCGAGACAACGGTAATTACCACTACGACTGATATCGCTGAAACTGAAGCGGTTGAGCCTGTTGTCGAGCAAGAACAAGCAGAAATCGCTGAGAAAGAAGAAAACAAAGACGAATCAGTTGATGAAGTAAAATAATCTAAAAATAAAGTCAAGAAATTTAAGATTTTAAAGTGAAGGGCAAACCATTATGAATAAAAAAATTGTTGATTTCAAAGCGTTAGAGATTAGGATTGCTTCTCCGGAAGCGATTAAATCTTGGTCTCACGGCGAAGTAAAAAAACCAGAGACAATTAACTATCGTTCTTTGAAAACAGAAAAAGATGGTTTGTTCGATGAGAAAATTTTTGGCCCAATTAAGGATTATGAATGTTATTGCGGCAAATACAAAGGCATTCGCTACAAGGGCATTGTTTGTGACAAATGTGGCGTTGAAGTGACGCAAGCGAAGGTGAGACGAGAGCGTATGGGTCATATTAGTTTGGCTGCACCGGTGGCTCATATTTGGTTCTTCAAAGGTGCACCCTCTAAATTATCCCTTTTATTGGATGTTTCACCGAAAAATTTAGATTCGATTATCTACTTCTCCAAGTACATTGTCTTGACGGTTGATAATGAGCGAAAGGCGGAAAACCTAAGTAATTTAGATGAGGGTTTAATGGTCGCGCTTGATCAACTTAAAGATGAGGCAAAAAAGCAGGTGCAATTGATCAAGGATGCTTTGACAGCTGATAAGGTAAATTTAAAAAAGAAAGTGAGAAGTCGGGAAACATTACAACTGAAGGTGCAGGAGTTGGAAGTTAAGGCAAAAAACAAAATCATGGCGTTGAAGAAACAACTGGACACAGAGTTAGAGCAAACTGAAGAGATCTATAAAACCCTTAAATCAATGATCAAACATATTGGTAAAGGGACTATTCTGACGGAAGATGAATATCTAAAATTAGATGAGTACGATGTTGCTTCACATTTGCGTGTTGGTATGGGAGCGGAAAGTGTTCTTGAATTAATTGAGGATATTGATTTGACTAAATTGGTAGAAAAATTACGTCAAGAAATGGCCGAATCGAAGGGAGCTCGTCGGATAAAGGCGATCAAACGCTTAAAAGTAGCCGAGGGCTTGAAAAAAGCCGACATTCAACCAGCTTGGATGTTTCTTCACATCTTGCCGGTTATTCCACCAGATTTGCGACCAATGGTTCAACTTTCTGGCGGTCGTTTTGCCACTTCTGATTTGAATGATCTTTATCGTCGGGTTATCAACCGAAATAATCGCTTGAAACATTTGATTAATCTCGGCGCGCCTGAGATTATTTTACGCAATGAAAAACGGATGTTGCAGGAGGCCGTTGATTCCTTAATTGATGGTGCTCAGGCGCGCCAATCACGTCGCCGCAGTAACCGTCGACCGCTCAAATCACTCTCAGAAATTCTTAAAGGCAAGCAAGGTCGTTTTCGGCAAAATCTTTTAGGTAAACGGGTTGATTATTCCGGTCGAAGTGTCATCGTTGTTGGTCCGGAACTAAAATTGAATGAATGCGGTATTCCAAAAGATATGGCTCTAGAAATGTTCAAGCCTTATGTGTTACGCGAATTAATCGCTCAAGGAGAAGCGCCAAACGTGAAGAATGCCAAGCACCTGATCGATCGACGTGATCCGGTTGTCTATGGCATGCTCGAAAAAGTGACAAAAAATCATCCGGTTATCTTAAATCGAGCACCAACGCTACATAAGTTGGGGATGCAGTCATTTTATCCTATTCTAGTTGATGGGAACGCGATTAAGCTGCACCCCTGTGTTTGCTCGGGTTACAATGCTGATTTTGATGGAGATCAAATGGCGGTTCACGTTCCTCTCACTGAAGAAGCAAAAGAGGAGTGTCGTACTTTAATGATGTCAACCAACAATCTGCTCAAACCGGCTAACAGTGAACCAATTACGGTGCCGAACAAAGGAATGGCCATGGGGGCATTTTACTATACGACTGAAAGTAAACGTCATCCTTTATATAAAAGTGTTTTTGCTTCTAAAGAAGATGCTTATTACGCTTATCAAATTGAGCTGATTGATTTGCGTCAACCAATTCGTGTCAGATTGAATTTTGGTCAAAAGAGTGAATTGGTGCAAACAACGATTGGACGGCTTGAATTTAATGATCTTTTGCCGGATAATTTTGGTTTTCTGAATGAACCAATCAATGCAGGTAAAATCAAAGAGATTGTTACCAAAGCAATTGAGACAGAACCTAGAGAAGTGGTAACACAATTAATTGATGATATCAAAGATCTCGGTTTTAAGTCAGCGACCATTTCCGGTCTTTCTGTCTCGGTGAGTGATGCGGCGATGATTCCCGAAAAGGATAAAATTATCGCTCAAGCGAATAAAAAAGTCGAAGAACTTCAGTCACAATATCAAGAAGGATTGATTTCTGAAAGTGAAAGAAGAAAACTTTCCTTTGAAATCTGGATGAACACAACCAATGAGGTGGCCGAAAAGACATGGCAGTCTTATGCGGAAGATAGTACGATTAAAATGATCATTAATTCCGGTGGCACGCGGGCTTCGAAAGATCAGGTGAAACAGTTGGCGGCGATGCGGGGATTGGTAGTCGATCCTCTCGGTAACATTGTGGAGATGCCGACCAAGTCGAATTTCAGAGAAGGTTTAACGATTTTTGAATATGTTACTTCCGCTCGTGGTTCGAGAAAAGGTTTAACTGATTCAGCCATCAAAACAGCTGATGCAGGCTACTTAACCCGTCGTTTGGTTGATGTTTCTCATGATGTGATTGTGAGAATGGATGATTGTGGCACCGATGAAGGTATCATTATTAAACGCCATCCAAGAAAAGATGTTTTCGCTACTCGTTTGATTGGTCGCGCTGCTTTGAAAGATATCAAAGTAGGGAACAAGGTTTTACTCAAAGCAGGTATGATTATTACACCTAAATTAGCTGATGAAATTGCCCAGACAAAAATTGATGAAGTCGAAGTTCGTTCTCCCATCACCTGCAAAGCTCATCGAGGAGTTTGTGCCAAATGCTACGGTTGGGATTTCTCAACGCGAAAACTCGTCAAAGTTGGTATGCCGGTTGGCGTTGTCGCCGCGCAGTCTATCGGTGAACCAGGGACGCAGTTAACCATGCGCGTGAAACATTCTGGAGGGATTGTCGGTTTGGATGTGACTCAAGGTTTGCCTCGTGTTCAAGAATTGTTGGAAGCAAGAAATCCAAAAATGCCCGCGATTCTCTCCCCGGTTAATGGTCGAGTAAAGGTTGAGGCTGGTGAACCAACAATCATGAAGATCAAAGCGACTGATAAATCAGAAGGTGAAATTGAGTTTAAGGTTGCAAATCAAGTCAAATTGTTGGTGGAAGACGGTGATTTGGTGACCCTAGGGCAACAATTAACTGAAGGTGGAGTTAATCTTCAAGAATTATTACAGGCTCGAGGTCTGAGAGCGGTACAACAGTATGTCATTGATGCGGTCCAAGCCGTTTACGAATCTCAAGGCATTCCGATTCATGACAAACATTTTGAAGTGATCGTCAGAAAAATGTCCGATAAACTCCAAATAGAATCATCCGGTGACACCGACTTTCTGATCGGAGAGATTGTTGAACGGGGTCGTTTCGTTGAAGCAAATGAAGCGGTGATGGCCGCTGGCGGCGAACCGGCAACAGCGAAAGTGATGTTCTTAGGTATCACTCGTTCCTCTTTATTTACTCATTCTTGGTTATCGGCTGCCTCATTCCAACACACGAAACATGTGCTTACTGATGCAGCTGCCTCTGGAGCAGTTGACCCATTGGAGGGTTTGAAAGAAAATGTTATCATCGGTCGACTTATTCCTGTGAGTGAGGAAAGGGCCAGAATTGAGCAGTAATTAATCAAGTTTTATGATACAATTAAAAACCATCTTTTGGAAATAAGAGAAGTCTATTTATGCCAACAATCAATCAATTAATTCGCAAAGGGCGCAAACGCAAACCTACAAAAATAAAAGCGACCGCCTTACGTAAAAGTTTTAATAGTCTGACAGGTAAGCAGGTACGCACTTTCAATCCGCAGAAACGCGGTGTTTGTACCGTGGTTAAAACAATGACGCCAAAGAAACCGAACTCGGCCTTAAGAAAAGTGGCTCGGGTGCGGCTATCAAATAAGATTGAGGTGACCGCCTATATTATGGGTGAGGGTCACAATTTGGCAGAGCATAGTGTGGTTTTAGTTAGGGGTGGTCGCGTAAAAGACTTGCCTGGTGTAAAATATCATATTATCAGAGGAAAATACGATACCACCGGTGTGGCCAATCGGCGTACTTCTCGTAGTAAATATGGAACCAAGAAAAATGCGAACTAAAAAAGCGGCAATTAGACCAATTAAACCCGATCCGAAATATCATTCAACCAAACTAGCCAGTTTGATTAATTATGTTATGCGTGATGGTAAAAAAACCGTTGCCCAAAAGCAAGTTTATCAAGCGCTTCTCTTAGTTGAAGCGGCGAAAAAAGTAGAACCAATGAAACTTTTTGATGAAGCGATCGAACATATCATGCCAAAAATGGAGGTTCGTTCTCGCCGTGTTGGTGGTGCTTCTTATCAGGTACCAATGCCGGTTTCTCCAAGACGAGCTTTTTCTTTATCACTCCGTTGGTTGGTGAACGAGGCAAATAAACGATCTAACAAACAGTATCATACTTTTGCCGAGAAGCTGGCGGCAGAGATGCTTGATGCCTTAGAAGACCATGGTGGTGCCGTTGAGAAGAAGAATACCGCTCACCGTATGGCAGAATCGAACAAAGCTTTTGCTCACTTCAGATGGTAATAGTTATTTTTAAGAATGGTTTAAGTTATGGCACAACCAGTGATTAAATCTGCTGATCGCAAGGTTCCTTTGGAGCGCATTCGCAATATTGGTATTATTGCTCATATCGATGCAGGTAAAACAACGACAACTGAGCGAATTCTTTATTTTACCGGTAAAACTTATAAAATTGGTGAAGTGCACGAGGGAGCGGCGACGATGGATTGGATGGAACAGGAACAAGAGAGAGGTATTACGATTGTTTCCGCCGCCACAACCACATTCTGGACACCCCATTTTGATACTAATCTACCTAAGGAGGCATATCGTTTCAATATTATCGATACTCCCGGACATGTTGATTTTACTGCTGAAGTGGAACGTTCTCTCAGAGTATTAGATGGTGGTATCACCGTTTTGGATGCAAGTGAAGGAGTGCAATCGCAATCGGAAACAGTTTGGCGTCAGGCAGATAAATATCATGTGCCTCGTCTGGTTTTTGTAAATAAGATGGACAAACTGGGAGCTGATTTTAAAGCGACGGTGGCTGATGTGGTCCATAAATTTGGTGTTACTCCAGCGGTGATGGTTTTGCCCATGGGAGCAGAAAATAATTTTCATGGTGTCATCCTTTTGCTAGAGCGTAAAGCGCTCTATTGGAAAGATACGGCGGCCGATACGGAACCAGAAGTACGAGAGATTGCGCCTGAATATAAAGAAGAAGTGGAGAAAATGCGCGCTCAATTGGTCGAGGCGATTGCCGAAACAGATGACCATTTGTTAGAGAAGTTCTTCAACGATGAGACAATCACCATTAACGAATTGAAAACAGCTTTGCGCCAAGCGGTCATTGACTATAAATTAGTGCCTATCTATGCCGGTTCATCACTCAAAAACACGGGCGTGCAACCCTTACTGGACGCGGTAGTAGATTATTTGCCTTCACCGGTTGACATCAAAGAAATCAAGGGCACTCATCCTAAGACCGGCGATGAAGAAGTGCGTCAATTGATTCCGGATGAAGCTTTTTCCGCTTTGGCTTTTAAAATTCAAACCGATCCTCATGTGGGCAAGTTAACTTACACACGGATTTATTCCGGTGTTTTGCAATCAGGCAGTTATGTTTACAATTCAACTCGGAAAACTAAGGAACGCATTGGTCGTTTATTATTGATGCATGCCAATCAACGTGAAGAAATCAAGGAAGCTCAAGCAGGGGAGATTGTGGCAGTGGTTGGTTTGAAGAATACCAAAACAGGTGATACTTTATGCGATGAAGCCAAGCCAATTGAATTGGAAGGCATTACCTTTGCTGAACCGGTAATCTACCTCGCCATCGAACCAAAGACGAAATCTGACCAAGAGAAAATGGGTATGGCCTTGGCAAAATTAAGCGAGGAAGATCCCACTTTTGAAATTAAATCTAATCCGGAAACCGGTCAGACGATTATTGGGGGTATGGGAGAGTTACATCTGGAAATCATCGTCGATCGCCTGAAACGTGAATTCAAAGTGAATGCGAATGTTGGGAAACCACAGGTGGCTTACCGTGAATCGATTAGCAAATTGGCTGAGGGAGAAGGTAAATATATTAAGCAAACTGGTGGTCGTGGTCAATATGGCCATGTTAAAATCAGAATTGAACCCTTGGAAAGGGGTGCCGGTTATGAGTTCGTCAATGAAATTACTGGTGGTGTAGTGCCGCGAGAATATATTGAGCCAACCAACAAAGGCATTAAGGAAGCACTTCAACGTGGCTTCTTGGCTGGTTTCCCGATGACCGATATGAAAGTGAGTCTATTTGACGGTTCGTATCACGAAGTTGATTCGTCCGAACTTGCTTTCAAAATGGCTGGTTCCTTGGCGATGCGTGACGCAGTGGCCAAAGCGGAAATGATTTTGCTTGAGCCGGTGATGAAAGTAGAGGTATCGACGCCAGAGGAATTTATGGGTGATGTGATTGGCGACTTAGGTTCTCGGCGAGCGCAAATCCAAGGCACCAATCATCGTGGTAATGTGGTAATCATTACTGCACTTGCCCCATTGGCTGAAATGCAAGGTTATGTTACAATCTTAAGGAGTATGACTCAAGGTCGTGCTTCGTCAGTCATGTTGCCGAGTCATTATGGTATTGTGCCAAAGAATATTGTCAATCAAATTATTGAAGAAAGAAAAAAATAAAGCTAAATTAAATCAATTAAACACAGAAGTTGTTTAACTTTTTGAATTTGATCAGTATCGTTTAAAAATTGTAAAAAATAGTAAAAAAGGAGAAAAAATTATGGCAGATGCAAAAAAATTTATCCGCAACAAGCCACATGTTAACATTGGTACGATTGGTCACGTTGATCATGGTAAGACCACTTTAACCGCGGCAATTACCAGTACTTTAGCGAAAAGATTTCCGAGTGATATCAATAAAGCTCTTGGTTATGGCGACATCGATAACGCTCCGGAGGAGGCGGCACGTGGGGTAACGATTAACATTACTCACGTTGAATATGAAACCGAGAAGCGACACTATGCCCACATTGATGCCCCCGGTCACGCTGACTATATTAAAAATATGATTACGGGTGCTGCTCAGATGGATGGAGCGATTCTCGTAGTAGCGGCAACTGATGGCCCTATGCCTCAAACAAGAGAGCATATTCTTTTAGCTAAACAAGTTAACGTGCCAAAAATTGTGGTTGCTTTGAATAAAGTTGACATGGTGGACGATGCAGAATTACTTGAGTTAGTTGAGATGGAAGTGCGTGAATTGTTAAATAAGTATGGTTATGATGGTGATAAAACACCAATCATTCGTGTCAGTGCTTTGAAAGCCTTGGAAGGTGACGAGAAGGCTCAGGATCAGATCATGGAATTGATGAAAACAGTCGATGAGTATATTCCCGATCCGGTTCGCGAGACGAGCAAGCCTTTCTTAATGCCGATTGAAGATGTTTTTTCGATCAAGGGGCGAGGGACGGTGGTCACAGGTCGAGTTGAATCAGGCACCTTAAAGGTGAATGATGAAGTTGAGATTGTTGGTTTACGCGATTCAAAAAAAACGATTGTTACCGGGATTGAGATGTTTCGAAAAATGCTTGATGAAGCTCAAGCGGGTGATAATGTCGGAGTGCTTTTGCGTGGCATCGGCAAAGATGATGTTGAACGCGGCCAGGTTTTAGCTAAGCCGGGTACGACCAAAGCTCACACTGAATTTGAAGCAGAGGTCTACATTTTGACTAAAGAAGAGGGTGGTCGCCACAAACCATTCTTTACGGGTTATCGGCCTCAGTTCTACATCAGAACAACGGATGTCACCGGTGAAATCGGTTTGCCAAAGGGTGTTGAAATGGTCATGCCGGGCGACAATGCGAAGATGACCGTAAAATTAATTGCACCAGTGGCGCTGAATGAAGGTTTACGTTTTGCCATTCGTGAAGGTGGTCATACCATTGGAGCCGGAGCGATTACTAAAGTGATTAAGTAAGATTTCTTTAAACCCCCCGGCATAAATGCCGGGGGGTTTACTTTTTGGCTTTCTTCTTATATAATTGCAACTCGTTCATCTTGAGGAAACTATTAGAGTGAAAAATACAAAGCAAACTACCAGCGATTATAAAGTGAGAATTAAATTAAAATCTTATGATCATCGGGTGATCGATGAAGCGGGGAAGAAGATTATCCAGACCGCTTTATCAACTGGGGCGCAAGTGGTTGGGCCGGTACCATTACCAACACATAAAAAGGGTTTTACGGTTTTGGTTTCACCCCACACGGATAAAAATGCCCAAGAGCATTATGAAATTAGAACTTATAAACGGTTGATTGATATTGTCAATCCAACCAGCAAAACAATTGATTCATTAATGCATTTAGAATTACCAGCAGGAGTTTCGATTCGGATTAAATCTTGAGTCAAAACACATGATTAAAAAACTAAATAACGAAAAGAAAACTAAAACACTAAGGAACTATGTTAGTCGACTTTTATGCCACCAAACGAGGCATGACCCAGGTTTGGGATCAAACTGGCAGAAGGATACCTGCGACTATTCTCGAAGTAGCCGATGTTTTGGTATTGGATAAAAAGCAAGCCGATAACCAACTTATTTTTGAAATTGGTATCGGTCGCAAGAAATTAAAAAATGCAAAAAAACCACTCAGAGCCAAATTAGAAAAGAGTGGTTTTTCTTTTGCTCCCCTCCAAATCAGAGGAGTTCATTTGGTTGATGAGACGAACGAATTGAAAATAGGTTCAGTCATAAAAGCGGAGCAAGTACTGAAAACGGGTGAAGTAGTCGATATCCAAGGAGTGAGCAAAGGTCGTGGTTTTGCTGGGGCGATAAAGCGTCACGGTTTTCATGGTGGTCCTAAGACGCATGGACAGTCAGACCGGGCTCGGGCTGTGGGTTCGATTGGAGCGGGGACAACTCCCGGTCGAGTTTTGAAAGGTAAAAAAATGCCGGGTCATTATGGAGTGGAAACAAAGACGGTTCAAGGTTTGACAATTCTTTATTTCGATCCCACTGAGAAAAGATTACTCGTCTCTGGACCGGTACCTGGTCATTTTCGCAGCATTGTGCGTATTCATCGCACCGGTAAACAGAAAGAGATTCACTTAACTTCTCAAAGTCTAGCGCAATTTGGATCTCAGTCGGTCACTCCGCCATCATCAGGTACTAAATCACCGGTTGCTAAAGACAAAGTAGTGCCCACTAAAGTTGACCAAAAAAATAAACAGACAGCAGCTCAATCATGAAAATAGTGAAAATTACTCAAACCGGCCGAAAAAGTAATCTTGAAGTGAGTGAAGCTCTCTTTAGCAAGAAAGTGAGCCAGACCTTGATTGCTCGTGCCGTAAGAGTTTTTTTGGCTAATCAGCGTCGCGCCCACGCTAAAACCAAAACGAGATCGGCGGTGAAACGCACCAAGGCGAAATGGTATAAACAAAAGGGAACAGGTAATGCGCGTCACGGTTCCAAAAATGCGCCGCTTTTTGTTGGTGGTGGTGTGGCCCATGGACCGACAGGACAAGAAAACTGGCATCTAGATTTAAATAAACGATTGAAGCAGCAGGCCTTAAAAATGGCTTTAACAGCTAATCGTGCCGCTTTGTTTGTGAGCGATTTGCCTCTCACTCTACGAAAGACCAAAAACGCTCTCAAGTTTGTTAATTTAATTACGCAGCAACCGCAGGAAAGAGTGCTCCTTGTTGTAAAACAGCAAGAAACAAAGATGCGTTTAGCCTTCAGGAATTTAACAAATGTTTTGGTTGAAACACCGGAAAAGTTAACCACCTATCAAGTAGCTATGGCTGATAGGATTTGTTTTTCAACAGAAGCAATCACCGTTCTCACCCAACGATTGCAGGTGGAGAAAGTTGCATCAGCAACTGTGCCAGTGACAACTGCAGCAAAATCTGTGAAAAGAGTGACAGAAACGAAGGTAAAGCGTCGTCGTAAAGGAGCGAAATAATCATGATTGATGCCTATATTTTGATAAAACCAATCGTGACGGAAAAGAGTCTGGCTTTGGCTAAAGAGCGCAATGTTTATACTTTTGCAGTTGTCAACTCAGCCACTAAACCTCAGATTGCTCAAGCGGTTGCTCATCTCTATGAAGTGAAAGTAATCCGAGTGAGAACAATCATGAATCAAGCTCAAATGCGACGAACAGGTAAAAAAAGGATCCAACACAATAGTAGTAAAACAAAAAAAGCTTTAGTGAGTCTAAAAGCGGGTCAGACGATTGAACTTTTTGACTTGGGAAATTAAATCATGTTAGTTAAACGTAAAGCCACCAGTGCCGGTAGACGTCATCGCATCGATCTGATTGATGAGGAGCTTTTTCGCGGTAAACCAGTTAAATCTCTTCTAGTACCGGGCCATAAAAAAAGACAAGGTCGTGGTTATCGTGGTCATATCACTATGAGGCATCGCGGTGGCGGTGTGAAAAAACGTTTACGGCAGATTGAGTGGAAGCGTCAGAAGTTAGATGTACCGGCAATCGTGCAACGCATCGAGTATGACCCTTTGAGGAGTGCCAATTTAGCCTTGCTTTTTTATCGTGATGGCGCTAAATCATATATTCTTGCTCCCAGTGAGTTAGCCGTCGGCGATAGTGTTGTTGCCAGTGAAAAAGCGGAGTTAAAAGTTGGTAACGCTTTGCCTTTAAAGAATATTCATATTGGCATGACGGTTCATAATGTTGAACTTAGGCCAGGTAAAGGAGCGCAACTGGTACGTGGAGCGGGTACGGGGGCGATTATCCAAGCAAAGGAAAATGGTTATGTCACCCTCCAACTACCATCCAAAGAGCTGCGATTGATAAATGAGGCTTGTTTCGCTACAATCGGCCAGGTTGGGAATATTGATTGGAAAAATCGTAAATTAGGTAAAGCAGGTCGTAAACGCCTTATGGGTATTAGGCCTACCGTTCGGGGTACAGCACAACATCCGGATAGTCACCCACATGGAGGTGGCGAAGGTCGTTCCGGTATTGGTCTGAAATATCCTAAAACACCTTGGGGAAAGCATGCTTTAGGTAAGAAGACAAGAAAGAGACGCCATTATAGTAATAAATTTATTGTCAGAGATAGAAGACAGAAGGTATAAATCATATGTCGAGATCAAGTAAAAAAGGCCCTTATATTGATGTCAAACTACTCAAGAAAGTGAAGCATCAAAAGATGACAAGTGATAAAACACCGATTAAAACGTGGAGTCGTGCTTGTGTCATTAGTCCTGATTTTGTCGGCCATACCTTTTTAGTTCATCAAGGCAAGAAATTTGAAGAAGTCTATGTCAGTGAAGAGATGGTCGGTCACAAACTAGGTGAATTTGCACCAACCCGTCGTTTTACCGGTCATGGTCGGATTGTCAAACGAACTTTAACGAAAACTTGAAGATTGATGATTATGTTAATTAAAGCAATTCAAAAAACTACCAGACAAACACCGCGAAAACTCAGCTTGGTAGCGCGAGTGGTGAGACATGAATCTTTGACGAATGCCATCAAGCAATTAAGTGTCATCGAGCGACGCTCAAGCCAGGTGATTTTGAAGGTAATCCGTCAAGCGATTGCAAATGCAATGCACAATCATGGGGCGAAATTTGATCAACTAAGTTTAAAAGAAATCATCATTAATGAGGGGCCTCGCTATCGTCGTTTCCGCGCCGTTAGCCGTGGTCGAGCTCACAATATTATTAAACGCACCAGTCACGTTAAGGTTGTTTTGGAAATGAAGGAGACAAATAAATCGCTAAAGCAAGAAACGACTCCACTCACCAAAGGGAAGGTGTCAGCCCAAAAGACTGTTTCTCAAAAGAAATCAAAATTGTCTCCCAGCCAATCACCAGTTTCAAAAAAACGAAGCCAAATGGTGAGAAAAAAGATAGATCGCAGGACTAAATTGGTTTCAGCTCAGTCTAAACAAAATATAGCATCAAAAGTAATAAAGAAACAAAAAAAGGCTTAAAAAATATGGGTCAAAAAGTCAATCCAATCGGTTTTCGTTTAGGTAATACCTTCACTTGGAAGTCTCGCTGGTTTATGCCCAAATCAACTTATGCAAAGACGGCCTATGAGGATTATCGTTTGCGGCGATTTTTAGAAAAAGAACTCGCTAACGCCCAAGTAGTTGAGATAGATATCGAACGTTCCGCCTTGGTGATTAAAATCGTCTTACAAGTGGCACGACCGGGTGTCGTTATTGGCCGTGGAGGGACAAACTTAGAAAAAACCAAAAAGGGAGTCGAGCAGGTGCTTAATGCCCACAAGCAATCGAAAGATAGAGTGAAGATTGATTTGAGAGTTGAGGAAGTTAAAAAACCAGACTTAAGTGCCAAATTAGTGGCTGAAAGAATTGCCCAACAATTAATTAAGCGTTATCCTCATCGCCGAGCTGTTAATCAAGCTTTGGAAAAGGTGATGCAAGCTGGTGCCAAAGGTGTTAAAATTGTTTTTTCCGGTAGAATTGCCGGAGCCGAAATTGGCCGCACTGAAAAATATTTTGCTGGTAGTGTTCCCACCCAAACTTTACGGGCCATAGTCGACTATTATCAGGTGCCGGCTCATACGCGGTCTGGTTATGTCGGTATCAAAGTTTGGATTTATAAAGGAGAGGCGGTGGCGCTTTCGGCTTAAACGTTTGATTTAAATTAAAATATAGAATTATTAACCATGTTGCAACCAAAGAAAACAAAATACCGCAAGAGTTTCAGAGGCAAAAGACGTGGTGTGGTTAACCGTGGTCACGAAGTTGTTTTTGGTGACTTTGGTCTAAAGGCTGTTAGTGCTAATTGGGTTTCTTCTCGTCAAATTGAAGCCGCTCGTAAAAAAATCACCTTTATGACCAAAAGAGCGGGCAAATATTGGATCAGGATTTTTCCTGACAAGCCAATTACCGGTAAGCCGGTGGGGGTAAAGATGGGTGGTGGCAAAGGCGCAATTGATACTTATGTGGCCGTTGTCAAACCGGGCATGATTATGTTTGAGATCGGTGGTGTTCCCGATGCCATCGCGTTTGAAGCCTTGAGGAAAGCCGGCCATAAGTTAGCCGTGAAGACAAAAATAGTTAAAAAAGAAACCTGAACTTAAATCATGAAAAAAACGATGAAACAGTCATTACGCCAGTTAGGTTCAGCCGAGCTAGAGAAAAAACTTCATCAGGCTCAGCTAGAATTGGCGAAGGCAAAGCTAGCTTTGGCCGTTGGTAAACTGAAAAACACTCACGTTCGTCTTATGGCAGATAAGATTGCCGTCATTAAGACCATTAAAAAAGAAAAACAATTAAATGCAAAAAAGTAAAAGAAACAATTTATGAAAAAATTAACTGGCAAAGTGGTTTCACTTATTGGCAAAAATACTGCGGTTGTCACCGTTGCTCGTCGTTGGCGACATCCGCTTTACAGTAAAGCGGTTCGCCGTGATAAAAAATATCACTGTCATTACACTGATCTAGATCTTCAAGTGAATGATCAAGTGAGTTTGATTAATAGTCGACCAATTAGTCGATTGAAAAGGTTTAAAATAACCGCCAAACTTGAACAGACGAAAGCTAAATAAATTATGATTCAATTACGTTCAGTCCTACGAGTTGCCGATAATTCTGGTGCGAAACAAATTCGTGTTATTCAGGTTTATGGTGGATCAAAACGCCGTTTTGGTTACGTTGGAGACTTGGTAAATGCTTCAGTCATTATGGCTGATGCAAGTGGCAATTTAAAAAAGGGTGAAATTGTACGTGCTGTAATTGTCAGGACTAGAAAAGAAACTCGTCGACCCAATGGTGAGTATATTCGTTTTGATGATAATGCGGCGGTAATCGTCGAATCGCGTAAGAGTCCGAATCCGGTTGGCACCAGAGTTTTTGGTCCGGTGGCAAAAGAAGTAAAACAAAAGGGATTTAACAAAATAGCCAGTTTGGCTTCAGAGGTATTATGAAAATTAAACAAGGTGACTTAGTCATTATTACCAGCGGTAAAGATAAAGGCAAAAAAGGTAAAGTGCTACGCTTATTGCCTCGGAAAGATCAGGTATTAGTTGAAGGTATCAATCAAATTATACGTCATATCAAGCCAACTGCCGGCAGGGCAGGTGAACGAAAAATGTTTCATCGACCAATCACTGTTGCCAAGGTGGCTATTTTAAATGACAAGAATCAACCAGATCGCGTTGGTTATCGAATTGAAAAGGATGGCAGTAAAGTGAGGATTTTTAAAAAAACGAATCAATTAATTAGCGAAAATAAAACGACTCATTAGGGATTAAACATGAATACAGACGTTACGCGTAGCCACTATCTGGAAGCAATTGTACCCGCTTTAAAAAAACGGTTGAAAATTGAAAATGATTTTGCCGTTCCTCGACTGAAGAAAATTGTCATTAACATGGGTGTGAGCATCCCCCAAGATCGCAAAGCGAGAGAGAAAGTATTAGAGAATATTTTACCTCAGTTTAGTGCCATTGCCGGTCAAAAAGCGCAAATTACTTTGGCAAAGAAATCCATTGCTGCTTTCAAGTTGAGAGAAGGCGATCCTCTTGGGGTAACAGTAACCTTACGCGGTCGAAAAATGTGGACTTTCCTTCAGAAATTATTGTTAGTCGCTTTGCCGAAAGTAAAAGATTTTCGCGGTGTTTCACGCACGGCTTTTGATGGTCAAGGCAATTACAGTTTGGGTCTAAGAGAACAAATTATCTTTCCTGAAGTAGACTATGATAAAATTGAGTCTATTCGTAGTCTGCAAATAAACATTGTCACGACAGCGAAAACGAATGAAGCCGCTTTCGCTTTATTAGCACTGCTTGGTATGCCCTTTGCAAAAGAAATTAGTAGAAAGAAATCGAATTAAATTATGGCAAAAAAATCTAAGATTGCTAAATCGGCCAAATTGTTGGCTCAGCGTCGCAGTTTGCGGGCTCAGTCAACGACTCGATTAAATCGGGTATCGACTAGAGGTGTAAACCGTTGTAGAATCACTGGTCGTCCAAAAGGCTATATGCGTTATTTTGGTCTGAGTCGTATTACTTTTAGAGAGTTGGCGGTTAAAGGTGAACTGCCAGGTGTCGTGAAAGCGAGTAAATAAATATGTTAGCTGATCCAATTAGTGATTTTATTACCAGAATAAAAAATGCCTACTTGGCAAGGCATAATGAGCTAGTGATGCCTCATTCTAAATTAAAACAAGCCATCGCTACAATTATGATGGACGAAGGTTATTTAGAAGCGGTCGAAGTTGAAGGTGAATTGCCAAAATTAACTTTGAAATTGAAACTACATTATCTCAATCATAAACCGGCAGTTACCGGTATCAAACGGATTTCAAAACCAGGTAGAAGATTGTATACTTCGGTCAATGATATCCCTAAAACTTTAGGTGGTTACGGCATCACCATTGTTTCTACCAGCAAGGGCTTATTAACTGATCGCCAAGCACGAAAAAAATCAGTAGGAGGTGAATTAATTTGTCAAGTTTGGTAAACATTTTATGTCAAGAATTGGTAAAAAATACATCACCATACCAGACGGAGTTAAATTGACGATGAATGCACGCCAAGTAGTGATTCATGGTCCAAAAGGACAACTGGAAGTTGATTTACCTTCAAATATTGAAGTTATTTTAGAAGATAACTTAATTAAAGTTAAAGCACGCAATCATCAACGCCAGACCAATGCTTTGCATGGTTTGGTCAGAAGTTTGCTATTCAATGCTGTTTTTGGGGTTAATCAAGGTTATAAAAAGACTTTGAAGTTACATGGCACCGGTTATCGCGTTGCAACCAAAGGTAAGAATTTACAGCTGTCGGTTGGTTATTCTCACCCAGTCGATTATGCTCCGCCAGCTGGTGTTGACATAAAAATCGAGGGAAATAACACCATCGTTATTACCGGTATTGACAAACAACAGGTTGGTCAAGTAGCGGCAAATATTCGTAAAATAAAACCACCGGATGCTTATAAGGGCAAAGGTATTCGTTATGATGATGAGCAAGTAAAAACCAAACCGGGCAAAACCACTTCTTCATAATCAATGAAGGTTAATCTATGAAAATCCAGCACCATCAATCAAAATCAAAAAAGCGAGCTTTGCGAGTAAGGAGTAAATTGGTTGGCGTTGCTCAGCGGCCACGCTTATCTGTTTATCGCAGTAATCAACATATCTATGCTCAGGCAATAGATGATCAGCGCCAATTAACTTTAGTGGCGGTGAACGATAAACAGCTGAAATTAAAAACAAAACTAACAAAAACAGAGAAGGCCCATCAAGTTGGTGAGCGCTTAGCTGATAAATTAAAAGCGGCAAAAATTGCCAAAGTTATTTTTGATCGTGGTCCTTATCGTTATCACGGTCGGGTAAAAGCCATCGCCGAAGCTTTGAGGCAACAAGGAATTAAATTATGAGACCAACAAGACAAAGATCAGCGGCAGTAAAGGAATTTGAAGAGAAAGTGATTCAAATTTCTCGAGTGTCAAAGAAAACAAAAGGTGGCAATAAGATTGGTTTCTCTGCCCTTATGGTTGTTGGTGATAGAAAAGGTCGTGTTGGAGTCGCTTTGGGTAAGGCGCCAGACTTGTTGGCGGCAATCAAGAAGGGTGTTAAAAAAGCAAAGAAAAAGTTGGTGAAAATACCGATGAATGGAACAACGATTCCTTTTTCAATTATTGTTAAAAAAGGAGCCGGTCGTGTTTTGCTTAAACCAGCCCCGAAAGGTTCCGGTGTGATTGCTGGCGGTCCGGTGAGGGCGGTAGTTGAGGCAGCTGGTATTAGAGATATTTCCAGTAAAATTTTAGGTAGTGAAAATCAAGCTTCCAGTGTTTATGCCACTTTCGAGGCGCTACAGCAGATTGCTCATTTGGTAGCCATTAAAGGTATCAAATTAAAATCTATTGCCGAAACAGAGGCTGAAGAAAAAGCGAAGGTGGCGCAACTTCAATCAGAAGCAAAACAGCGTATCGCGAAAACATCAGTGGAGGAAAAATCAAAAACCGTCAAAAAAATTAAGCGGGTTTCAACTACGCAAGTGAAAAGAAACAAAAAATCACTAAAAGAGACCCAAACAAAGAAATAGATTATGTCATTATTACACCAACTGACAACCATTAAGGCAAAGCATCATAAGCGTTTGGGACGAGGTTACGGTTCTGGTAAGGGTGGTCATACAGCCGGTCGTGGTCAAAAAGGTCAGAAATCGAGAACCGGCGCAAAGGTGCCTCTTTGGTTTGAAGGTGGTCAACTACCACTGATAAAGAGGTTACCAATGTTACGCGGTAAGGATCGTTTGGCGGTAGTTCGCCCCGTTTATGAAGTGCGTTTAGATGCTTTGGCAAAATTGACCACAGAAACGATTACCCTTGATACTTTAAAATTAGCTAAAATTATTCCTGAGAAGGCGAAGCGGGCCAAGATTATCGCTAGCGGCAAATTTAATCGTAAATTGGTTGTCCGTGGCTTAAAAGCAACCAGGCAGGCTCGGGTGATGATTGAGAAAGCGGGCGGCAAATTAATCTAATATTAATTGAGAAATGAAGGAGAAAAAGGAGAAATAAACTCTGTTAACGAAACTCTCTGTTTTAATTCGCAAGATTTATGAGAATCCTGATCTGAGGAAGAGGATTCTATTCACCGCTTTAGTTTTTGCCATTTTTCGTTTTATGGCCCATATTCCTGCTCCCGGCGTTAATATTAATCGTTTGTCGGCCTTATTTCAAAGTAGCCAATTTCTCAATCTTCTGAATGTTTTTGCCGGTGGCACTTTAGCGCGTTTTTCTTTGGTGGCGGTGGGCATCAGTCCTTATATCACCGGTTCAATCATCATGCAGTTGGCCGGCATGGTTGTGCCTTCAATTAAAGCTTTGCAAAAAGAGGGAGAATCGGGCCAAGAGAAAATTAACCAATATACAAGATTGTTGTCGGTGCCTTTGGCTATTATTCAAAGCATTTCTGTTATTTTACTTTTAAAATCGCAACAATTGATTAATACCGGTGATTGGTTGGCACTCATTGCTTTGGTTTCCAGTATGGTAGCAGGTGCGATGATTATGATGTGGCTTGGTGAGTTAATTTCTGAAAAGGGAATTGGTAATGGTATTTCCATGGTTTTATTTGCCGGTATTATCAGTCAAGTGCCAGTGGCCATGGGACAGATGAGCACCACTCTTGCATCGGATCAGAGTATGACCGTGATTACTTTGTTAGCGCTAACGGTGGTGATTATTGGTTTGATGGTATTTATGAACGAAGCAATTCGTAAAGTAACTATCCAATATGCGAAGCGTCAACGTGGTGCCCGCGTTTATGGTGGTCAAACAACTTTTTTACCTATTCGCGTGAATACTTCCGGTGTGATGCCAATTATTTTTGCCATCTCTTTGATGATTGTGCCTGCATTCCTCAGTCGTTTGCTGATAGCGAGTCAAAACCCGCGCTTCGTTGATTTTGGCCAATCGTTAGCGTCGATTTTCAATAGTACCTCCATCACCTACATGGTGATTTATTTTCTGGTTGTTTTTGCTTTTTCTTTTCTCTCTGCCCTCATTTTTTTCAATACTGAAGATATTTCCGATGAGTTGAAGAAATCTGGGGCTTATATACCCGGTATCCGCCCGGGTGGCGCCACAAAAGATTATCTCGATTACATTGTCACCAGAATTACTTTAGTTGGAGCAGTTTTTCTTGGTTTTGTTGCCATTCTTCCATCAATTGTGCAGCGACTAACCGATATGCAGTCTTTAATGATTGGAGGAACGAGTGCTTTGATTGTAGTTGCCGTCGTGCTTGAAATGGCTAAACAAGTAGATAGTATGTTGGTAGAGCAAAATTATGATAAGTATCGTTAGTAATTAAAAGGAGGTTAATTATGAAAATAGTTCTCATTGGGATTCAAGGAGCAGGCAAATCTACTCAAGGAAATCTGCTTTCAGAGAAATTACATATTCCTTATCTTTCATCCGGCCATATCTTTCGCCAAATGACTAAGGAGAAGACTAAATTGGGTCGTTGGCTCAAGGAAACTTTAAATGCAGGTGCTTTAGTACCGGATGATATTGCCTTGAAAATCGTCCTTACTTATCTTAACAAACCGGAATACCAGAAAGGTTTTATTCTTGATGGTTTTCCGCGCACTGTTCCCCAAGCCGAAGCGTTAAATAGCAGTTTGGATAAAGTCGTTCACATCAAAGTTTCCGATAAGGAAGCTCTTTGGCGCATTGCTGGTCGCAATGACATCCGGGAAGATGAAACGCTAAAGGCGATTAAAAAAAGAATTGAGTTGTTTCATTCTTTAACTAAACCAGTGATCGATTTTTACCGCCAAAAAGGCATTTTAGCTGAGGTTGACGGAGAATTATCGGTCGATGCTGTTTTTAAAGAAATTCTTAAAATTTTAGCAATTAAATAAAAATGACAAACCAATCAAAAAAGATTCCAGCAATGATCGAAGGTGGTAAAGTCTTAGCTCAAGTGAGAAGTCAATTGAAAGAGTTTACGCGGGTGGGAATGAGTTTTGCCACTATTGAAAGTCGAGCCACAAGCCTGATCGAACGTGCGGGTATGAAACCAAGTTTTTCTACCGTACCCGGATATCATTGGACTACTTGTATTATGCGTAATGATGAACTATGTCATGGTATTCCAGACAAGCATAAAAAAGTTGTTGCCGGAGATTTGATTACAATTGACTTGGGGTTGATTAATCATGGTTATCATCTGGATACGACCACCAGTTTTCAGGTGGCACCAAAAACAGAGAAAATACAAGAATTTCTCAATCTTGGTCGCAAATCTCTGCGCAAAGCAATTAATAAGGTAAAGCCTGGTGCAACTGTTTATCAAGTTAGTCAGGCAATGGAGCGAGTTTTATTGCGTCATGATTTAGGTGCGGTTTACCAATTGACGGGACACGGCGTGGGTGAAGAACTGCATATGGACCCAATGATTCCCTGTGTTGCTGTACCAGAGAGCAAAAAAGAAAAGTTTTTTGTTGGTCAAACAATTGCAATTGAGGTGATGTATTCTGCTGGAGATCCGGAAATGGTTTTGGCAGCTGATGGCTGGACTTACTCAAGTATTGATCATTCATTAACGGCCATGTTTGAAGAATCTATTTTAGTTACAGCCAATGGTTATCAAATTCTGACGAAAACAGACTAATCTGGTATAATAAAGTTATGGGTAAAGTTCAAGAACACAAACGAGCGCAAAAGAGCAAGCGACAAGTTGATGCCACATCTCAAAAAACCAATCGGTTGGATCGTTTTGAGATTACTGGTTTAGTGGAGGAATGTCTTCCTAACACGATGTTTCGCATTCGGGTGACTGAATGTGAATTAGCGCCGATGATCGATCGGGTTTTGTTAGGGACTTTGATTGGAAGGATGAGACTTTATCGGATTCGGGTTATGCCTGGAGACTACATTAAAGGTTATGTATCAAAATATGATCTAAATAAGTGTAAAATTACCTATAGATCAACCAAAAAGTTTTCGCAGTAATTTTAGTAGTTTGCAAAAATAGATTTATCTGGTATAGTTTGCCACCTAGATTGTAAAGAGGAATCTATGAAAGTAAAATCGTCAGTGAAAAAAATGTGCATCAATTGTCGGATTATTAAACGCAAGGGAGTGGTGCGCGTTATTTGTAAAACTAATCCAAAGCATAAACAAAGACAGGGGTAATATGCCACGTATTTTAGGAGTTGATATTCCATCAAGCAAGAAAGTCGTTTATGCGCTTTGTAGTCTCTATGGGGTTGGTTTACAACGCTCAAATCGGGTACTGAAAGAAGCCGGTGTTGATGGTGATAAGCGCGCACGCGATTTAACTACAAGTGAAGTAAGTCGTATTCAAAGGGTGCTCGATAAACTTTTGCTTGAGGGTGATCTAAGGAGAAAAGTGAATGATGATATTGATCGGTTAATGCGTATTCGCAGTTACCGTGGTCGAAGACATCAAGTAAAATTGCCTGCGAGAGGTCAGCGAACGCGCACAAATGCACGTACAGCTCGAGGAGGAATTAAGAGACGCACAGTAGGAGCAACTGCAAAAGATCAAAAGTAAACATTATTTTGGTGTATTTATGGCAAAAACAAGTAATCAAAAAAAGAAAAAAACGACGAAGCAAGTAGCCAGGGTAATTCCGAAAGGAAGAATGTACGTGACGGCTACTTTCAATAATACTTTGGTGAGTATTACAGACCCAGAGGGAAAAGTGGTTGCTTGGACGTCATCAGGTGAAGCCGGTTTTTCCGGATCAAAGAAGTCAACGCCTTATGCGGCAACGATTACTTTAGAGAATGCGATTGCTAAAGCACGCAACTTTGGTATGAATGAGTTGGCTGTTTTTATCAAAGGTCCAGGACCGGGAAGAGATGTTACTTTAAGGGTCCTTAAAGCTCAAGGTATGCGTTTGAGTTTGTTGGCTGATATGACCCCGGTGCCTCACAATGGGACACGTTCAAGGAAAGCTAAACACAACAAATAAGTGAGACAAATTAAATTATTAAATTAAATTATTAAATTATGGCAAGATACACCGGTCCAAAAAACAAATTAGCTCGTAAGGTAGGTGAGGACCTAAACTTGAAGACAAATGCGCTTAAAGTAGCACGACGATTGTTAATTCGTCCGGGACAACATGGTGCGAGAGGGAGAAGAAAATCATCTGATTACGGTGTCCAGTTGAAAGAAAAGCAAAAATTGAAATATATTTATGGTATTTTAGAAAAGCAACTTAAAAGACTTTATTTAGAAGCGAGTAAGAGCTTAACCGCAACCGGAGCAACTTTGCTTTCTTTATTGGAGAGACGATTGGACAATGTTGTTTTCCGCTTGAAATGGGCGCCAACTCGTGCGGCAGCCAGGCAACTGGTTTCGCACGCACACATTAAAGTTAATGGGCGAAAGGTTGATACACCATCATATCAAGTGAAAGTTGGTGATGTGATCAATCTAACTGACAAGGCAATGAAAATCGCCTTTGTCACTCAGCTACTTAAAGATGAGCCGAAAGCGTCAGTTGCCTGGCTGCAAAAAAAGCGTGCCGTCGCTAAAGTGAGTCGTCTGCCTGTCCGCGATGACATTGTTGAAGCGATTAATGAGCAGTTGGTCGTTGAACACTATAGTCGTTAAAAAAAGTAAAAATTAATTTATTCCGGAACCGGATTTTTCTTCAAACATAATTAACCTTTGAAGAAAGAGGAGAAACAAGGAGCAATTATGAACACAACAAACAACTTGTTAGAACCAAGATTTAAAATTTATGAGGAAAAGGCTGAGGCGACTCATGCCCTTATTGTCCTTGAGCCTTTAGAAGCAGGCTATGGACATACTTTGGGGAACGCTTTACGCCGCGTGCTTTTGACTTCGCTTTCTGGTGCAGCGATTACGAAAGCGAGGATTGCGGGTGCGAGTCATCAATTTTCCACTCTTAAGGGAGTGGTGGAAGATGTCTTGCAACTTAGCTTGAATTTGAAATCGGTCAGAATTAAAGCGACCGAAGGATTTCAGACCGGTCTTCTTCGTCTCGAGGCAAAAGGTCCCGGTGAAGTAACGGCTGCAGATTTAGTTTGTGAAGCGGGTTTCGAGGTGATCAATCCTCAGCTGCACATTGCCACTCTCAATCGTGGAGCAAAGTTGGAAATGGAGTTGACGGTAGAAGTGGCGACAGGTTATCGCCAAGCGGATATTAAGGAAGCAGTCGACATTGGCGAAGTTTCTCTCGATGCTTTATTTTCTCCGGTTACAAAAGTAACTTATCAGGTTGAGGATACCCGTGTTGGACGACGCATCGACTTTAATAAACTTGTTCTAGATGTGACTACCGATGGCAGCTTAACACCAATGGAAGCGGTTAAACAGGCGGCCCAGATTCTTGTTGCTCAGTTTGGTCAAGTAGCTGATCCAGTCATTGAGGTGGAACCGGAAATAAAAGAAGAGCTTTCTCCGGAAGAAATTGAAATTTTAAGGTTAACGGTAGAAGAACTTGATCTGCCCACGCGTATTGCCAACGCTTTAAGAAAAGGTGGTTTTGAAACAGTGGGTGATCTAAAGGGAGTGGAAAAAGCAACGATCGCCAAAGTAAAAAATTTAGGGGGCAAGAGTATTAGTATTATCACTGAAGCATTAGCAAAGAAGAATGTCGCTTTAGGTGACTAAAAAAGATATGAGACATCGAAAAAAAACTGTTAAACTGAATCGAAATACAAAGCAGCGTCAGGCTTTATTTAAAAGTCAGTTGCGAGAATTGATTTTAATGGGATCATTGGTGACGACGGTGGCCAAGGCGAAGCAACTAAAACGATTAATGGATAAAATTGTTTATCGTGCTCGAGTAGATAGTATTGCTAATCGCCGTCAACTACATCGCTTCTTTGGTAAGCGCCAAATCGTCAATACTTTGGTTGATCGTGTCGCACCCACTTTTAAAGATAAGACAGGCGGCTTTACTAGCATCACTAAAATAGGTCAAAGACGGGGCGACAATGCCTTATTAGTGAAAATTGCTTTTGTTAAAACTTGGCCGGGCTTAGGTAATTTTAAACCACTACCACCAAAGAAAGAAACAAAACAAAAAAAACGAGACACTCGTTCAAGCAAAGTAAAAGTAGTTAAGAAAAGTAAGTCAGCTGGAAAAAATCAGAAAACATCATGAAAATACTCGCTCATCAAAAAACCTATATGCAAAAAAGTGCCGTGGTGAAACGCAAGTGGCATTTACTCGATGCTCAAGATAAAATTTTGGGTCGTTTGGCGACTCAGATTACCCAATTATTGATTGGTAAACATAAACCAAGTTACACACCGCATATTGATGCAGGAGATTATGTCATCGTGATCAATGCCAGTAAAGTAGCAGTCAGTGGCAAGAAAGAAAATGACAAAATTTATTATCATCACTCTGGCTATCTTGGAGGTTTAAAACAAAAAACTTTGGCTCAAATGCGGGCTGTTGCCGCCCCAAAAATTATTGAAAAGGCAGTAAAAAATATGTTGCCTAAAAATAAACTTCAATCTCTACGCATGAATCGTTTAAAAGTTTATGCCGGAGCGGAACATAAACATGAAGCACAGATAAAGGAGTAATTTTATGGCATTGAAATTGAAAAAAAGAGGTCCGGTTCAAAAGCCGATCAAAAAAAACAAACCAACAAAAAAGATCAATCGCGCTCACTTGATGAAAAAAAACAAGCCGGTGAATTTGCCTGTGGGCGAGTATATTGAGGCTGTTGGTCGTCGTAAGTTAGCGAGCGCGAGAGTTCGCCTCTATCCTAAAGACAAAAGTGGTCAATTTATTGTCAACAAACAACTTGCCGCTGATTACTTTGCGAATGAAAATTTTGCCAACTTTTTCTTAAATCAACCCTTGGAAGTGGTCGGTATCAAATCACTCGCTGTTTCTGCTCAGGTAAGTGGGTCAGGCATTCAGGCACAATTGGGAGCAGTGATGCATGGTTTGTCCCGTGCTTTAATTAAGTTTAAGCCGGAATTAAGGCCATTATTGAAGCAAGCGGGCTTATTGACACGTGATGATCGCATGAAAGAAACACGTAAAATTGGCCGTGGAGGTAAAGCGAGACGCAAACGTCAATCACCTAAGCGTTAAGATTGCTTGCTGGAGAGATCTATTTTGAATAAACAACAAACCCGCCAGCAAGGCGGGTTTAATTTTTTCGATTAAGTTTTTGTCGCGAAATTCTACCAAACCATCTTTTTTAATGGTTTGCCCGCGCGAAAATTAACGACACGATGTTTTTTGATTGTTTGTCTTTTACTCTCATCACCGAATGGAACTACCTGTTTATCTTTGACGACACTGACATACAAAGTGCCAAAACTAGAC
>WFRK01000039.1 GCA_015486535.1 Candidatus Microgenomates bacterium
AAATCATTGTTATCACCGGTGGAGGAAAACTCTATCAGCTGGCACAAAAACATCACTGGCCCGTCTACAAAATTGATCCTAAGTTCAATCCTTCCAATCAGCCTCGTATGGCAATCGGTTACTCTGTGTTTGGTACGCTCGGTTTGTGTGCTCAAGCCGGTATTATTCAACTGAGCGATGAAACAGTCAAAACTGTCAGTCAGACAATCGCCGCGGTAGTGGCCAAAAATACAGTCGAAGTGGCTCCGAGTGAAAATGCCGCAAAATCACTTGCTTTCATGATGCTAGACCATCGCACTGTTTTGGTAGGAGCAGAATTCCTTGAAGGAGCACTGCATGTTTCCGCTAATCAAGCAAACGAAAATGCAAAAACCTTCACTGATTACAAAGTGATCCCGGAAATGGATCATCATTTGTTGGAAGGCCTGAATTTTCCTAAAAATTTGACTAGCACCCACCTCTTTTTGCTTTTTCAGAGTCAACTTTATCGCTCTCGGAATCAGAAAAGAATTAAATTGACACAACAGATTATTGATGATCATAATATTGAGACTTTGAAAATTGATTTAACCGCCGCCACTAAATTGTCTCAGCTATGGGAGGCAATCACTCTGATGGCGTTGGCGATTTTTTATCAGGCAATGCTTGAAGGCATTAATCCCAGTCCGATTCCTTACGTCGAATCATTTAAGAAAGAGCTAAATCATTAGAAATCAATGATAGATTTTTGAGACACAGAATCGATGAGCTTGTCATTGATATCGCTCAAGTGCTTGTTGCCCTTAATCTTCAGAGCCGTTATACTAAAGGCACAATGCCAGCCCAATTGCCAGCGGTGATTTTATCGCCAGATTTTTCTATTTACCCTCGCTCTTTAATTGGCCGTCAGGCCTGGCAGATAGGGCAGTGGCTCGATCAACAATTACCTCTGCCTGAAACCATCTGTCTCCCTCAAAGTACTTTAGAACAGGTCCTACGCTATAACCACCGAGTAGAATTACTTAAACAACTGAATCAAACATCGCATCAATCTGAGGTTTACCAACAACGATGGCGCTCTCTTGCCTGGCCAACAGGATTAAAACAGGAACTGGTGCGAGATTATGATCATTTTTTGGGTGGCGGCTTTGCCAAAATTTGGCAAGAAAATCACCCCCAGCAAACAACCAATCATATCACTGGAGAAGCTAATTTACTTCAAAGTATTATGACTCATTGGCTTAATTATCTCGATCATTTGACAATTAAAGGACGTAGCGACCAAGGAAATTTGTTTATCAGCCGAGTAGCCCAAGCCGATGTTTCTGGCGTTATTTTTACCCGCCACTTTTTAAGCCAGCATAAATTTCACTATTATATTGAAGCAATGCCTGGAGTTTGGTCGGCGAGTGAGATTGAAAATCGGGATATTTATCAAGTTGATGCCCGCACCCAGGCAGTTGTCTATCGTCAATTGAGGCGAAAAAATCAAGCTTTAAGACGAGTGGCTGATGGCCTGGTCGAAACACGGAGTAAGTTTAACATAGATCACTTATTAGTTGAAGATAGCAGTTTAAGGGTTTTAACAAAATTGGCGCATCGCTTAGCGATGCGCCAATTCAAACCTTTGAAAATTAGTTGGTCAATCGAAAATAGGCGTTTATTTATTGATGAAATCGAAACTCTCGACCCAACAGATTCATCGCTTAAACCGACCAGCCAACAAAGCAAACCAACATTACCGCAAAAGATTTTCCTCGAATTGAATTCATTTAATCAGATTACAAAAACGACGCAACTAACCGATCAATTAATTGTTAGTTATCAAACCCAGTTGCTCAACTTTGGTTTTTATCCTTTTACCTTGGCGCAACACGAGCGCAAAAATAAGCTGCTAAAACTTTATCTCAAGCGTCAGTGGACGAAATTGAAGCAAAATTGGCATCATCATGACGGCGCAAATCTTTTATTTAGATTGACTGATTTTACCACCGATCAATTGAATCAACTTCGTGATGCACCGCAACAAGAAGAAATTAATGCCGATTTAGGTCTACATGGAGCAGCCAGAATCCTCCTTGACAGTCGCTGGCTTAAGACTGAACTGGAGACAATTCAATCCGGCTGGCCTGAGCACTCAGCCGTCAATTTGATTTTGCCTTTTGTACGTAACCCTTTGGAATTAACTCAATTACTCCAACTAATTCATCAACTAGCACCAAAAAAACTTTTCCATTATTGGCTCGAAATCTCCACGCCGGCAACAATATTTGATCTTGATCGTTATCCACTGAGAAAACTGGCGGGTCTAATTGTCAATCTCGATCTTCTCAAAGCCTTCAGTCTTGGCTACGACCCAAAAAATCGTTATCTAACTCAAATTTATGCAGCGGAAACAACCAGTGTTAACCAGCTGCTGGCTAGACTGGCAGTTAATTTGGCTAAAGGAGCAAAAAATTTAACCGTTATTTTAGAATCAAGCGACTATCGTTACGACGTCATTAATCAGATTGTACAACACGCCTGGTCCTTAACCAGTTCACTGACACAGTTAACCGAGTTAGAATTTAAGATCAAACAACAAATGTTCAATCAGTTAACCGAATATGGCAAAAATTAAAGGTCTTTGGGCGCGAGAGATACTCGACTCAAGGGGCATTCCCACTATTGAAGCGACACTCTGGCTAGACAACGGTGGGATTGTGGCCACAAGTATTGCCACCGGCACCTCAATTGGTAAATATGAGGCGGTTGAATTACGCGATGGGGGAGAGCGCATGATGGGACTAGGCGTCCTTCAGGCGGTAGCCAATGTCAATCAGATAATTGCCCCCAAAGTAGTGGGCTTGGATCCGACAGAGCAAGCTAAAATCGATCAGATGATGATTGAACTTGATGGAACAAACAATAAAAAACATTTAGGGGCAAACGCGATTTTAGCAGTTTCTCAAGTAGTGATGAAAGCGGCCGCTTTGGCGATTGGCAAACCACTCTATTATTACGTCAAAGAAAAATATCAATTAACAAATTTTTTGCGCGTCCCTAACGCTGTCTATACACTGATCAGCGGTGGCGAACACGGCGCCGACAATCTTGATATTCAAGGTTTTCAAATCATCCCAGCAAGTTATTTAGAATTTGATCAATCACTCGATATGGCGGTGAATCTTTTTCATCAATTAGAAAAAATATTAATCAACAAAAAAGTCAGTCACTCCGTTGGCCTGATTGGTTCTTTCACACCAAATCTATTTAGCAACACCGATGTGTTTGATCTCTTGGTTGAAGCAGTGAAGACAGCCAATTATACCCTCACTCAAGATTTATTTTTTGGGATTGATGCGGCGGCCAGTTCTTTTTTCGTCAACGGTAAATATCACTTGCGCGACAAAACTGATGGTTTTTCTGGCGAGGAGATGGTCAATTATTATAAAAAAATAAAAGATTTATACCATGTTTTTTATTTCGAAGATCCGTTCAGGGAAGCTGATCAAAAAAATTGGCAAGAACTAATGGAGGATATTGGTGACAGTACCCGGATCATTAGTGATAGTTTAACAGCTACTAATCTCAAAAGAACTCAAGAAGCGATTGACAAAAAACTCGCCAACACAATTGTTATCAAACCAAATCAAGTTGGTACTATCAGTGAAACGATCGCAGTTATCAAACTTGCTAAATCGGCTAACTGGCAAACGGTTGTCTCTCATCGTAGCGGAGGCACAAATGATGATTTCATTGCCGATTTTGCTGTTGGTATCGGGGCTAACTATATTAAATTCGGACCACCTAATCGTGGCGAACGGGTGGCAAAATATAATCGCTTGTTAATGATTCATAACGAGCTCAAACAAGCTCAAACACCCTCTCCAACCAATCAATCAAATACAGCGACATAGATTGTTATATTTTGATAGATAAATTGCTACTTGTCTTTTTGCCTTTATTTCGGTTATGGTGGTTTTAGTTCGCTTTATCTTCGTGATTACGATGAATTTATTTGAGCGAGCGGGAAAGGATTTTAATGGCACTGACACTTTACAAACGTCAACGACAAATTGTTGACTTCATCGCCCAATACATTCAACAAAATGGCTATTCGCCAACTTTGAAAGAAATCGCTCAAGCAATTGGTGTTTCATCGCTGGCAACGGTTCATGAACATTTGGCTGCTCTCGAACGCAAAAAAGTCATTCGAAAAACCGAAGGACAAACACGAGGCATCGAATTGCTTGATCGCACTTTCATTCGTACCAGTGACAGCATCGATTTGCCGATTCTCGGTTATATTGCCGCTGGTGCACCAATTCAACCTTACACTGATCCCAATGCCACTTTTAAAGCCTCGCCGGAGATGATTACCAGCAAAAAAAGAAACTATGTCTTGCAGGTCAAAGGTCAATCAATGATTGAAGACCATATCGAGGACGGCGATTTTGTGATCATTGAGGAAACTCAAGATGTTGACGACGGTGATATTGTTGTTGCTCTACTTGACAATGGTCTCGCCACTTTGAAACGAATTTATCGCGAAGTTACTCGAGTCCGCCTTGAACCGGCCAACTCAAGTATGAGCCCCATCTACGCCACTAACGTCCAGGTGCAAGGTCGTGTTGTGGGATTGGTGAGAAAATTCAGATATCAATAAAGTCGTCAAAAAATAGTCTCCTCACTGACAAAAATATCAAACCGTTTTTTCGGTCACTTTCTCCAACTGGTTGACATATCTTTTCAGAAGATAAAGGTAGTCGGCCAGGCGATTAAGATAGTTGATTGGAACAGCTCCAATTTGTTGACTCTCTCGTTGGTTCTCTTGTTGACTCTCTGATTTATTGCCTTGATATGATCGACCTAATTGATTTGTTTTGCCTAAACGGTCTAGATCAGTTGCATTGATAAGTGTCAAACTTCTTTCGGCGCGACGGCAAACTGCGCGGGCAAGATCAATATCACTCGCAAGCAGACTGCCGCCTGGAAAAACAAATTTGTTTTGCCAGGCGGCAGAAAGAGATTGGGCTAATGCACCTTCCTCTGACTCAAGTTTTTCGACGGCAGTCAAGTCAAATTTGGCTCCTTTCACCAAGGCCACCACCGCTCCCAATTGAAATAACTGCCGTTGAACTTCGACCAAAAATAATGACTGTTTGCGCCAGATTTTTTTTTGTTGATCAGTCAATTGATTTAATTCTAATCTTTGCGCCTGAGCCAAGACCAAACCTAACCAACTGTTCAATTCATCTAATTCACCCACGGCTACTATTCGTGGGTGATACTTCATCACCCGTTGACCATTGGCCAA
This sequence comes from Candidatus Microgenomates bacterium, assembly GCA_015486535.1. GTDB lineage: Bacteria > Patescibacteriota > Microgenomatia > UBA1400 > PJMF01 > WFTH01. Next base: position 5,279 of record WFRK01000039.1, read on the forward strand.
GCTGGTCAGACCTTGATCGCCGGTTTTGGTAGAGATATGAATTTTCATGCTCGTGTTGAAATGCGATGTTTGAGCATTATTGTACACAGAAAAAGCAAAGATTGAAACATAACCTATCAGTTTTTGCTATACTAGTAGGCAATAATGAAAGCATATCTTAGTTTATTATTTTTGACTTTTGCCCTTGGATTCTACCTCTTGCTACCAAGTAATGTCCAGGCACAAGCTAATTTCAGCACGCAACTCAAAACAATCTATCAGGTTAACCAAGCTGGCGTGACTCACGTAAGCCATCAATTTGAGATCACTAATTTGACCCCCACTAAATACATTGACAAATATGCCCTTAATTTGAACTTTACCCATCTAAAAAACATTCAGGCCAAAGCAGGCAAACGGAAACTTAATCCTCATGTAGTTGAGGCTGATAAGCAAACCAGTATTGCCTTGGATTTTCATCAGCCGGTGATCGGCCAAGGACAAAAAAGGCAATTTACCATTGAGTACGATAGCAAACATTTAGCAGAGATTTCGGGCAATGTCCTGGAAATTAATATTCCTAAAGTTTCCGGTACAAGTTATCATCGGAGAATAGTGGAAATTATTGTCCCCAATAAATTCCAACAAGCAAATTACATCCAACCTCAACCAACAAAGATTGAGCATCGTAACAACGAAACGGTTCTGCAGTTC
>WFRK01000040.1 GCA_015486535.1 Candidatus Microgenomates bacterium
GGCACTGGTAAAGCGCCAGCGTTGAGTTGAATACTTAAATTTTTCGCTTCCTCAACGGTAAATTGCCCGGTAATAACTGCTTGCCCACCGATAATCGGTGTCGAAATGACCGGCGCCGTGACGACTTTGTTGTCAAGCAAAATCGCCAACCTTTTGCCGGTATTCTCTTTCGTCACTTTGGCAAAAGTTTTCGCCCCCTCGGGATTGAAGCTAATTGCTACCCGCGGCTTACCGGTATTAGGATCAAAATCTAAACGCGCCTTTTCAAGATCTTTACCGGTCAGACCAATCGGCTTAAATTGGATCACCTCCGCTGCTGTCGTGGCTTGTTTCTCTTTTGCCGGCGGCGAAACTAGCTGCATCAAAGCAAATTCCAATTTGGCCGTTCGACCAACAAGATTGAGCGCTTCGGTTGAATTTTTTACTCCAGGCAGTTCAACAATGATGCGATATTGATCATCCTTCTTTGCTGTTTGAACATTCGGCTCACTGATACCATAAGCATCAACCCGTCGGAGAATGATTTCTTTAGCTGATTCGATGGCATCATTTCTATCTTGAGAGGGAATCTGACTCATATCGGCTTGAAGCACTACCTGCATGCCACCTTGAATATCTAAGCCCATTGCCAACTTCATTGGTAGTTTGATTGGTAAACCAAGAAAACTCGTATCGATCTGTTTAATACCAAAAGGGAAAGAAACCTTTTTGCCTAAAAGGTTAAATTGGTAAGTTTGCAGTGGCGGTAAATCAATCACTGCCGCTACCAAAGTAATCAACAAAATGATTAAGAATGAGCGAACAACTTTTTTTCGTTTCATATGCAACTTAATCTAAGCCGGGAATTTTTCTATGAGCAAAAGAAGATTCATTACCAATAATCATCACATATGGCTGATAAAGAATCTCCATCACAAATGGATCGCGTCGTGTTTTTCGGAAATCGAATTCTTCGAGTGATAAAACGGTGTAATTGATCTCTCGTCCTAATTGTTCTTCTGCTTGCTTGATGATCGAATCCAATTCCTTCATGACTACCTTGCCGATCACTAAAACTTCAACATCACCCTGAGTCGGTTTTAATCCCATCACAAATTTGCCAGAAAAAATAACATAGTCAACTTCACCCAATTTACGCCGCGCCTGTCTGATTTTTTTACCTAAACCGGTCGTCTTCGCCACCATCTGTCTCAACTCGCGAAAAAACAGATAGCGTGGATTCAAACGATAATATAATCGATTCCCTCGTTGCTCACTTTTTAATAAGCCAAAACCAATCATTCGGTCCAATTCGCGTCGAACAGCATTAATTTCCTCATGAATCAAACGAGTAATTTCCCTCACATAATACATTTCCTCGGTATGAGTGAAAAATAGTTCCAGCAAACTCACTCTCACCCGAGAGATCATGAGATCTTTTAAATCTGTCATATTAATAAGCTACCTTATTACTGTTATCTAATACTGAAATCCAAGTGAGACCACGATTAAATTTGAACGGTTTGCCATGACGATCATAAAAGTTTAGTTCGGCTTGACGGTTAAGTTTTTTCCATTTAACCGGATAGACTTTGCCATTGGTAAAAATCAAGGCATCACCAACACCTTTAGTTTTGTAAAGAAGGTGTTTTAATTCATCAATCGGACCTTTCACTTTCGTTTTCATCACAATCACAGTCTTGGCAAAAAGCTGCTTCTTATTATTCAGATCGCGATGGACTTCACCACCGGTGAAACGCAAATAAACTTTACGTTTGTGATCGTAACGCCATTCAGCTGTAAACTGGTTATAACCGGACCAAAAGTCATATTTAACATCGCTGATATCTCCCTCCTTTGTCTCTTGACCAACAGGCATAAAGGACCAACCGTGATAACCGGCTTGCCAGTCACTTGGCGGGATCACTTTTCGGCCAATTTTTAATTGAGGACTCATATTCGTCCAACCTCTTTTGACAGCCACACGCCAAAGTTTTTCGGTAGAGGTTTCCATCGTATGTTCCGTAGCGACATGATGACCAAGACGATCTTTATTCCTCACAAAAGTGGGGTAACCGATGGAAAATTGGTTAAAATCATTTTGCAAATTCCAACCATATTGACGTAGTTGACCTAAAGCATTCGCCGGCCCGGGGATGTTCGCCCCACCAACGTGAACGTAAATCGGTCGATTATAACCGGATGCCCAATCAATAAAGTAGGTTCGAGCGGAACGAATAGGTGCCAAAGTAACATCATCCTTTTGAGCAGCGCAGTAAAATAAACCCATGAATCGAGTGATGCCTCCTTCAGCTAAGGCTTCGTAAACAACATCGGCGTTCGTTAAGCCTGATTGAGGTCGAGCACTGGGTGAATTTTCGATCATCACTGCCAATGGACGCCGTTTTGACCAGGCGTCTTTTTCCGTTTTTGTGTAAAGCGCCCCATTTAGAGGACAGGCTTGATCCTTTGGTTCGCTGGGATCAATTTTAAGCAAATTACTCAAAGGAGTCGTTTTCGTAGCACCGGTTTTATTCGTCTGTTTATTTTCTAGCTGAGCCAGTTGTCGACTTCTATTTGCTCCAGTTTTTTCTAAGGTAAAAAAAGCAAAAACAGCGGAAGTTGATAGAATATAAAAAACCAAACCACTGATGAGTAAATATTTTTTGGACATATAAATCTCCCTTTTAAAACTGAAACAGCCTTATTTTATACTAAGATAGATAATCCATAAAAGAGCAAAAAATAAAAGTGTGATCAATAAACTTTTAATTAAGTCTCGATAGATAAGTTTTCTATCATAACGAAATAAATCAACTTCTGCAACCGATGGCTCTTTTATTGGCGCTAGCTTCAACTTTTTTAACTTTAACGCTGGGGCTCGGTCCCTGATTGTCTGAGCCGCTTGATCATCTTCCAAAACCAAACTCAGCGATTGTTTTCTTCTTTTCGTCGCTTTAAGTTTTTGCTTTTTAGTCCGTTTCTTTGACATAAATTAATTATTCACTTTTATATTAAACTAAGACTGATCGAAATGTAAACTAACGGAAAATTTTCCAGACATCCCTCGCTGTCACCATCACGATCAGTAGCATCATTAATACCCAACCACCGTAATTTAGATAATACTCTAATTTGCCGGTGATTTTTTTGCCAATGAGGGCGCTACTAATGGCTAATAAAGCTCGACCACCATCGAGTGGAGGAATAGGCAAAATGTTCATAATGGCTAAATTGATAGATAACATCGCCGTAAACGATAAGATAGCCAGAAAACCTTGATTGAAAAGCCCACTTGATTTCGCTTGGTAGACAATACCAACCGGACCGGCTAATTCGCTGGAAAGCTGATGCTGGACAAATAATTGATTCACCATTTTGCTCAATGCTTGCAAAATTAAACCACTGAGTACAAAAGCTTGCTTCAAACCGACCCAAATACCCCTGAATGGCATCTGTATCAAGGGATAATGAATGTAAACTACCGGTTGAAAAACAACACCAATTGATCCTTGATTGTGAGGTGTTTCTGTTTTAGTGCGGGCATAAATGGAGTAGGTTTTGTGTTCTGATTGACAAACAAGACCATGACAAGGACCAATGACCCTGATTTTTAAAGTCTGCCCCCGATGAGCCATGACTGTCTTGATGACTGTGTCAGGAGATTGAATGGGATAAACCTTCTGGCCCACACTAATTTGATCAATTTGCCAGTTTGCTTGGAGACCAGCTTTAGCAGCGGGGGAATTGGGGGCGATACGATTAATGCGCGCTTTATCTAATGGTGTGGGAATACCAATTTTCGTAAAAATGAAGGCAAAAGCAAGAATACCAAAGAGAAAATTAACCCCAGCACCAGATAACATCACCAACAAACGTTGCCCCAACGAAGCGGCAGAAAAATCTCCTTGACTAATTTTTCCATTGTCAGTTTGACTATCTTCACCTCTCAAACGAACGAAGCCACCAAACGGTACCCAGTTCAATGTAAAAACCGTTTCATGCCAACGAAATAATTTTTTTGCTAATGGCGGATATCCCAAACCAAATTCATCAACTTTTATTTTCGCCAATTTAGCCGCCAAAAAATGACCTCCTTCATGAATCAACACAAGAAAAGATAAAATTAAGATAAAACTGATGGCGGCAAGCATAAATTCAAACTTTCAATAGCTCTGTTTCTTTTTGTTTCGTCAACTGCTCAAACTCGTCAAGAATGGCTTTTACCTTCTGCTCAAGCATTTTCAGATCAGTCGTAATATCGTCTTCACTGATATCACTTTCTCCCTTTTGCGCTTCAATCTCTTTTTTAGTTTCGTTACGCAAATTACGCAACATTACTTTGGCGGATTCAACTTTTTGGTGAAGTAACTTAACCATTTGTTGGCGTCGCTCTTCAGTTAATGGTGGCACAGCAATACGAATAAGACTATCTTGGACAACCGGATTCAAATTGAGTCCCGCGGAAGCGATCGCTTTTTCGATCGCCGATAAAAGACTCTTATCCCACGGTTCCACTACCAACAGTGTCGCATCTGGTGTAGACAAATTTGCCAGTTCGCGCAATTTCATATAACTACCATAAGCCTCTACATTAACCGCATCCAATAATGAAACATGTGCCCGACCCGTTCTCAAACTAGCTAACTCTTTATCAAGATGGACCTTAATCTGAGTCAATTTTGCTTGAAAAGAATCAAAACTATACATACAACTCTATTCTAACAAAAATTAACTTACTTGTCAGAAGCTAATTTGTTTTGGGCGCATCCAAATAAATAGTTTTGCTTACATTGGGAAACATCAGTTGTTTTTCAGCCGGATCGTGCGCTAAAAAGGACTGCTTCAGTGTTTTTAATTGTTCTAGTAATGAATGGTCTTTTATTGACACCACCGGAGAAGGCAAAGGCGCCAAATGATGCTTTTCTCGTTTAACTGGGTGATAGAGCAAGTTTGCAAAAACAATTAAGAGAGCAATCAACATGAAACTAATACCTAAAATAAGAAAAAACTTCTTTAGCAATTGCCGCTGGCGTTCTTTTTGGGCCTTTTCTTGATCGGTCATCTCCGTTTCACTCACATCAGTTAAAATAGGTGCTTCTGCGATAAATTCTGTCTGATTAGCTTGTTTTTGATGATTAAATAGCATTTTGAAATTAGTTAATTTGCAACAATTCAATAAGATAATTATTAGTTCTCAAAGAAGTGGTATAAACCTGACTCAAGGATTTATTCATCGCTCGAAACCAGCCGGCAGCAGTGTTTTTTTGCTTAAGCGAATGCTTAATTAATTGCCAAGTATGATCAATTTTGATTAATTCGCGATCAACTTCATCAAGACCACGTTTAAACTCGATTGATTTAAAATTAGCCTTTTTGTCCGCCTGTTTTGCTTGCTGGGAAATTTGGTTTCTAAAATTCTTCAGTTTGGCATCAAGCTCAAACAAACCATCAGCCTTAAGAACAAAACGTGTTTTATAAGCAAGAGAGACAATCTGATCAAAAAATTTGTCGTATTGACTTAGAGCCGCCGCTAATTGATCACGAGACACAACTGTCTCCATTTGATGATGACGCTGCTTAAGCTGCTCTAAAAGTGATTCCGTTTCTTTTATCAATTGAGCTCTCAATGAAGGATCCAAACTGATCTGCTTTTGTAACAAATCGAGATGGAGAATCTCAATATAAGTGCTGAGCACTTCATTTCGCTTTAGGACCGCCAATTTAGTCGCGTTGATCGCTTCGCTCAAACTGCGAATCGTTTGCGTTTTTTGATACTGGCCTTTAGCAAGACGAAACTGCTGGTAGGCAGCTTGATAGGCAATTATTTGCGCTTTGTAGGTGGCTAATAATTTTTGTCGTTGGACTGAATAAGTTAATGATTCGGTCGGTTTAACAACCGGCGATATTTGAGATTTTGCAGTCGGTGAGGCAACTTTTATCGGTGACTCCTCTTTGCCAACTAGAATAGTCGCTTTCGCTGGCGTGGTGATAACTGCGGTTGCGACAACCGCAATCAAAATAGCCATCATCAATCTAAAGTGTTTTCGCGAAAAACAAGTTGATCGTAGTGATAAGACTGATCTAAGAACCATCATATTTCTAACCTAATTTCTTTTTTCTCATCAAAGCGCCAGCGGCAAATAATGACTCGTGTGTTCCAGTGTCAAGCCAGGCACCTTTTACAAAAGCAACATCAAGCGCTCTCTCCTTCAGAAACAAATTATTTAAGTCGGTAATTTCCAACTCTCCCCTTGACGAAGGTTGCAAACTGGCTGCTTTTTGAACTACAGAATTATCATAAATATAGAGACCTGTGACAGCGTAAGTTGATTTCGGTTGTTTTGGTTTTTCTTCAATGGAGATTACTTTGCCCGTTTCGTCAAATTCAGCCACCCCGAATCTTTCCGGATCGGGCACTTTCTTAATAAAAACTCGACCACCCGACTTAAAAGTGCGAATTGCTTCAGAAAAATCATCTTCATAAAGATTATCGCCCAAGATCAAAGTAACATTATCATAACCGATAAAATTTTTACCAATAATAAATGCCTGCGCCAATCCTTCCGGTTTATCCTGAATCTCGTAACTAAATTTAGCTTGGAATTCTTTACCGCTGCCGAGTAACTTCAAAAAATCTCCCGCGTGGTCCGGGGCAATAATAATCAAAATATCTTTAATGCCGGCAGTCAATAAAGTCTGCAAAGGATAAAAAATCATTGGCTGATCGTAAACCGGTAGTAACTGCTTGCTGGTTACTTTCGTTAAAGGTCGGAGGCGTGTACCACTACCACCGGCTAAAATAATCCCCTTCATAAAGCCATCCTTTCTCTCATTATTACGATCACTATAGCATAGTTTATGTCTTTGACTCAATTTTTTAATCACTAAAAAGTAAGTAGTAATAAGGTAACACTTGCCAATAAAGCGATCGCAGCGTACTCATAAACTACTTTTACCGAAATACGCTTGGTTTTAACGTGAGTAGCCACACCCCAAATGAAGTAGAAACCGGGCAGCAACAGGGCGACTAACCTCATTAATGTTTGATTCGGCCAAACATGAATATAAGCAACTGCTCCAATAACTAGGCCCGTAATGAGGAAAATATAAGCAATGAGATGGTTTTTCAGTTGATTTTTCATAATTTTAATTTTGTTTTAATTTAACCAATTACCCCAGCCTTGAAGTAAAAAATCAGAAACATAATCGTTCCTAAAAGTAGGAGATGGGCGAAATTTTTACCAACAAGACGGAAGCGATGATTCTCCCGAATCATCACCAAATCATAAACGAGCACTAACATAAGCATGAAACCAATACTAGAGAAAAATGACTTGATTAAAATTAACGGTGAATAGGTCGGTTTTAATTGAGGTATCAATGGACGCGAGATGGTTGCCTGAGCAAGCACTTGGCTATTAAGCTTATTCGATTCGCTCATCTCTTTCGTTCGCGCTTTGCTCCTTGTCTTATGAGGCTGGATTGAAGTATGAGTACCGGCAGCAATTGCCGGCAAAACGTGTTGTGGTTGGCCGAACATTTGCACTACCAAAGTTGTCTCAACTCCATTTAAGACGCCGTCACTCACAGCGACACCGATTTGAGTATAGTGCGGATTGAGAATGTTTTCGCGATGCTTCGGTGAATGCATCCACGCCGCAAGTAGATCGTCTGTCACGGCAAAATTCTTCGCCAGATTTTCACCTGCATAGCGATAATCATAGCCAACAAGTTTCATAAAATGCCATGGCTTTGTTCCATCAGGCGCAATATGAGCCCAATATTGTTTCTGAAACATATCAGTCGCTTTTTTCTTGGCCGCAAGCGTTAATAAAGGACTTTCACTTAGTGGTTTTAAACCAAGCCGAAGCCGTTGATCATTTGTTTCGGCAATGACGCTGGCAACATTAATATCCGATGCATAGCCTAAAACAGAACCAAGTGTTTGACTAAAACTTGGCACCAAACGGATAAAACCAAGGCCAATGACTATTGCCAATAAACTAATGGCAAAGAGTGATTCGGGGTGCAGTATCCTGGGACGATAATTATTAGAACGTTGCGGATGAAATAGATGAGAAACGACTCGATTGACTTTAGTTAACCATTGCACACAATTGATTATGTCAAATTTCCCCCAAAGTCTCAAGCCTGATTAGAACTAAGCACTTCTTCACTTCATCACCTTATTGCTTTCAACTAGAAAAACATTCTAGTTTAATTGGCTCATTTAAAATTGATCGCGCGTAAAGGCAAAAATTTTTGTTCGTTATCGTCGTGGTTGTTGTCAAGACTACTCTTTCTCCTATCTTACTCAATTGATTATCAAAAGAAATAAAGGGGGTGACTTTTTTCAATTCAATGATTGTTTTAGTGTCCACCTGATCCGTTTCTAGAAAGAAATTCTTCACTTGCTCCGGTATCGCCTGATCAGTAATATCAAAACCTAAAGTTAATTTGTTTGTTTTTGAGCGTTGAAAATGGAAGTGAGTAATCTGAATCGAATGAGATTGATCAAAATAAATTATCGGTTTAATCAATTGACCCTCGTTGCCAGCCAAATCAATCGCTTGAATCTGCCAACTATGAGGATCGGCTTGCGGATCGATGTCGGCTAATTTCAGTTCTGCCTCTTGACCGCTCAAATGGAGATTTCTAATTTGACCAGACAGGCGATAAGTTATCTGCCAATTAACCGGCTCGCTCGCTTTAAAATGAAGCTTATCGTTATTCGTCACCACCAAAGCCAAGGTGGTTAAATTCTTGATCACTACTTTTGCTGACGCCACTTGTTCATTTGTCACCTGTGTTGGTGAGGCGGAAAATCGCAGTTTGAATTTATTTTGATTTTGAGCAATTGATTTTAAAGGTAACCAATGACTCTGCCATTGCTGATTTGGCGCGTTTGGGCTGACACCGCTACTCCAAAAACCGGTCCACTGTTGTCTATTATCTGAGCGAGCCAACTGAAAATCTGGTTGATTAAACAAAGCTGGATTATTTGCTTCGTTTTTTGACTGGAAATAAATCAGTTGCGCTGGATCATGCTGATGAAAATCGAGTTGGCAAGTAATGTTGGACAAATCGGCGAGACTCATTTGTTTTCCTTGACAGTTCTGAGTTAGAAGCTCACCAACTTGATAAGTTTGACCATTTTGCATTAATTTAATTTCACTCGCCGGTGGTCTCCAATCACCCGCAATAAAGGTCAAATCAACACTATTCGTTTGTGACTGCCAAAAGGCATTGACCTGATTGGTTGATAAGAATAGTGCCAACCAAAACATAATAAAACTGAGCAACATGGGCAAGAAGATGGTCATAAGTAAACTGAGAGTTTTTTTCATTTTTATTAATCACGTGGGGCAGGACTTGACACTTTTGATACTTAATATTCATCGGGCCAACCGTTGACACCATTTGTTTGTTTGGCGGCAAAGTGAATTTGCACTTTATAAGCTTGATTTTGATAATCATCATTCACGTCTTGGGCAAGCTGAAAAGTGGCTCGCCAATGAATCTCCTGATTACTGGCCAGTTGCAGCAAGTGCGTAGCATCATTACCCTGACTATAAAAGAAGTCACTATTGAGCGCAGGACCATCAGAAACAAGGGTAACCCATTGACCATCGCCTAATTGATACTCTAATTTGGTCGGTTGCAGCTTTGCATTATCAAGACCGCCTTCTAACCAACCCCCAGCAAACTTTCCTTTGAGGTAGACTGGCAAGTTGCCACTATTTTTGAGACTGAAATCAACGGTCTGTTTGTCTCCCGGTTTGAGATCGGCGAAACTTAACTGGCTCGGATCAGTTAACACTATCTTCAAACTTCCGGTATGAAAAGCCAAATTGGCTGAAACAGCCTTAGCACTAAAGTAAGCGTAGGTCACTCCCGCCACAATCGAAAAGGAAATTATCAAGAGAATTGTGTGAAGCCAACGCTGCCTTAATCTTTGTCTTACCTTTTTAAGGATTGATACTAATGGACGAGGCTGATTCGCCTTTCGTGTTCTTTGCCGCATAAATCACTTTCCGGCAGGCATAATTTAATTATTGTGAGCCGAGTATAAAACGTGATTATTGCAAAAACTGTTATTTTGTTGATATTGATGCAACGCAAAAAAAGAAATAAACGATTTGAGGCCGTCTTTACTTATCCTAAGCAACTTCTCTGATTAATGGAACCATGATGTGGTATTAAGGTATTAATAAAGGAAAAACAAAACAAGCGCTGCAGTAAACATTGATGAACCGGCAGCAACGAAAGGAGCAAGTTTGCGAAACCAAACTTGTTTGATCAATTTTGCTTTAAATTGAGTTAATCGATACAGCTGGCTGGGTTTGGTGGTGCTAACGCCAAGCACTTGACCAATTTGTTTAGTGGTCTGTGCCGGACCAACTGTGACTGGAGTCTTGGTTGATTTGTCCAGAGTCACTGATGGAGTCACTTGTCCCCAAACAGCTACCTTTTTCCGACTCGGTTCACCTAAAAAATTCAAGCTAAAGTGAAAATCAAACTGGGCCAACTTTGCCTGAAATGAATTGTCTGCTTGAGGATTAAATTGAAAATTAACCATAAAAGTTTTTGTTTGATGAGGAGCAATCGGACCCAAACGTACAGCCGCAGGACTATCGATTAAGTTCACTAAAAAAGTGGGGGGCAAAATTGATTTTAATTTATCTGCGCTGGTAATTGAAATGATGAGTGCTTTGACTAAACCACCGGCCTCAGTCGTGGGTGCCAAAGTTAAACGTAGATAAAAATTACCTGATTCACGGCCTAAATTCTTGAGAATTAATTTCTGGCTGAAGCGATTGCCCGGTTGGATATTGCTCTCCTGAAACATGGGTTTGAATGGTTGATCAAGACGACATTCATGTTGATGACAAATAAAGGTGAGATCGGTACTGGCGTGAGCAAGCGCAGCTGATCGAAAGAAACCAACTATAAAAATAAAAGTAAAGAAAAACGTAAACCGGCTAGTTCGCTTCATTATTAACTTCTATCATAACAAAAATCTTTTAATAAGCCAGCAATGCTCATGTAGTATAAAAATTAACTCTTAGTGAAATCAAGGCTGAATTTTGCTAGAATAACGGTTCAGTATGGCTGATAAAGTGATTGGCAAAAAGGCCCTATCGTCTAGTGGTTAGGACACCAGGTTCTCATCTTGGTAACCGGGGTTCAACTCCCCGTGGGGTCACCTTTTTATCCGATTTTCCATAAAACTAAGCTTACCAGAGTATATAATAAACGCATTCAAGCAAAAAATTAAAATAATATGAGAATAATAATTTTAAATCACAGTACTCTATTATGATTAACACATTACTTGTTGATTATGCAGGCGTTTTAACTCCTACGAGGAATAATTTTCTATTTGTAAAACAGTTCTATGAAGAGTACGGAGTATCTCCTAAAGAACTTATGAATTTAACTTATCTTGATTGGGACAAAACAGCAATTGGTGAATTAGACTCAAAGTCATATTGGGAAAGAGTTGCAAAGGTTCTTGAAGCGGATCCTGAAATGTTGCGTAAACGTGTTTTAAATACATATCCAATTGACAAAAGAATGATTGATTTTTTAAAAAAAATTAAAAAACAATACACTTTAGTACTTATTTCTAATCAAATTTATGATTGGTTAGAAGAAGTCATTAATAAAAATGATTTGAGAAGTATCTTTGATTATACAGCCAATTCATATGAAGTTGGTGTCAGAAAACCAGACCCTAAAATATTCAAATATGCTCTTAACTTAACTAAAAGTATGCCAGAAGAAACATTATTCATCGATGATTCACTTAAAAACATTAATGCTGCAAAAAACCTTGGAATGCAAACTATTCGATTTTCTAATTTTGTGAAATTTAGTAAAGAAATCAATATCCTTTTAAAAACTGTTTAAGTCTATCAGACATATCAGGTGCATTTGTGGGTATAGCTATTTTTTTATTATCTCCAAGCAAATAAATGTTGTCAGGGTCTCCTTGGTTGTCAGCGAAGCGACCTTTTTCTATAGTCTCTTGCAACCAAAAAGGATCATTTTCAATAGAAATTGGTTGTTCATTATGTATCTGGGGATTTTCCAACACAGAATTATAAAAAGTAAGATACATTTTAGCAAATACTTCCCACGAGTACTTGGTTTCTACCAATAGCCGAGCTTGTTGCCCAATTTCTATTGAAAAATCAAGGTTTTGTAATAAAAAATCTATATGTGCAATAAATTCTTCAGGTGAACTAGCAGCTAGTATAGCGCCATCTGCTTCAATACCAATAATTCCTGCTGGGCTTGAAACAACCGGAATTCCAGAGGCCATATAAGTTAATGTCTTAGTTCTCATTCCACCACCTGTAATAATTGGAGCTAAACAAATTCTGGCTCCTTCAAAAACATCATTAATATTTTCAAGCCTTCCTGTAAATTCCATATTTTTACTTTGATACCTCTCCACAATGTCTTGTGGAGCATCTCCTACAAATCGAAAATTAAGTGATGGATATTTCTTTAATAATTGTGGAGCAAGCTTATGGACAATGTATTCGACTCCTTCTTGATTAGGTAAAAAAAACATATTTCCCATAAACACAACTGTATTGTCATTTTGATTTGGTTTACGATAGTTAATTTTTTCAATGTCTGATCCCATAGGAATAACATGAATTCTCTCACGTGATGTTTTAGTTGCACTAGCTAAATCTTCCCTATCTAATTCGGTAAAACAGGTTGCTCCAGAGATACAACGACCTAAATGTTGTTCCAATAACGCAATAGTGTCTAAAGCTCCATCTTCACCTGTGTATGAGGCTGCTAAGCAAGAAGAAACAAATTGAGCATCAAAAACAAGTGGTATATTTTGCAAGTTACTTAGCTCTAGTCCAGATGATAATCCCAATTCCAAATCATTGACCTCAATGATATCTGGATTAAAAATCTGAACTGCTTTAGAGGTAATACTTGTGTCACGATAATAAAAATCAGAGGGAACTGCAATAGTTTTAAATTTCTTTTTGGAAATTTGATCTAGATTAGACCAGCCACGAAAACAATGAATTACCATCATTTCAACATCTAAACGCGTCAAATGTTCAGTTCCTTGATGAAAACGTTCTGAAGCCCCATCAAATGATGGAATAAATGATCCCTCAACAAATTTAGTTACTCTCATGTGTATATTTTTATTACTTAATAGTTCAATTTATATAGAATTATATTATAATTATGCTCAAATGAGTAGATTTAGAAGATCTCCAGAACAAATTGGTTTTAATCCTCAAGAAAAAAGAATAGATCAGTCTCAATTTTTTGAAAGAATAAGACTAATTGTTGAAAACTTTATTAATAGTCATTCTAGAATGACTATTAATATTGCTGGTCAATCTGCAGTTGGTAAATCAACTATTTCAGAAAAAATAATTCAAATGTTTGGGGAGTCAGCCAAAGTAGTAAGAATAGATGATTACTTATTGGGTTGGGATGTGGGAATTTTAAATCATGATTCTGATATTCCAGATAAACCATATTTTGCTGGACTTAACCCTCGTGTATATGATTTAGATAGATTTAAATCCGATCTGCAAAAACTTCATGCCGGCCTAGCAATTGATATGCCTTGGTTCAATGAAATTACAAAACGTCGTGGAGGGTTTGTCCCTTTCTCTCCGAGCCCAATAATGGTAATTGATGGCATTTATGCTTTAGATGGCGAATTTAATTCTTATGCAGATCTTTCTTTGTTAATAGAAGCTCCTCTTCATGATCGATTAATTCGTAAAATATTAAGAAATTCTACAGAAACTTTAGAATCGGTTAACTCTATTATCGCAACGTATTTAACAAGAGATGAACCAGCTTATTCATATCACGTTGATAGATTAATTGCTGCAGCTGATTGGGTGGTATCAAACCCAATTCAACCAAATCAAGAATTTAATATTGGATCACAATTTGAGCAGCAATCTCCCGATAAGCCATTCCAAAATATAAACATTCTTGTTGTACCAAAACCTCAATATGGGAAACTAAGAGAAACAGAAGATCTTGCTGTTGTCAGTACAAATCAAGAAATATTCATCCAATATTATTTCGGTGGTAAGTGTTTATTTTTTGCACCCATAGATAAAACGACATTAGATTACATGAATCGATATTATGAATTTCATGAAGTAAGATAAATCTTTTCAGATGCTAGATTTGCTATTCGGTAAGTCCAGACCATACAGGAACTGTCATTACAGTTTCATCAGGATGTGCATGTCCAAATCGACCATTATCTCCAAATTCTTCTCCATGATCTCCACAAATTATTGTTATTGTAGGGTAACTTAAAGGTAATTGAGAAAACAACTCTCCAATTTGTTGGTCAACCCATTCAAGGGCAGCGACCTGCAACATTTTCAAATACAAAATTTCTTCTGTTGTGAATGGCAATGTTTCCTGAGAATATTTCTTTTTTTTACCATGCTCATCAAAAGTTCTAATAATAAGGTCTTTATATTCATCATCAACATTTGTGGTTGGAATATCGTATGGAATATGAGTTGTCGGGGAGTTAACAAATAAAAAATATGGTTCTCTCTGCGTTCTTTCTAAGATAGTATCAATATTCCCAAATGGGAGAGATTCTGGGCTCCGAGGCATCTTTTCACTCGGGGCTAGATTAGCAGCTCCTCCGAAGAACATAAAGTTATCAAAAAGTGAAGGCAATGTATTGTTGGGGTTATGTGTATTGAAAAAACCCACTCCTCCAAAACCTTGTACATTGTGACCAATTTGTTGATAGTATTCAATTATATTTTTAGCATCAAAAGGAAGAAGTATACTTTTGTTACCAGTCAATTTGCGTGCACCCAAAGAACGCCAAATTTGATTTATACCAGGCAAATATTCTCTCGATCCATCTAGAATTCTTGGCAAATCTCCTAAAAAAAATGATTGGTGTGCTGGGTAGGTATAAGAGCCTGAAGTTTCAGCTTTTCGTAGTTTTCCCACTTGATCAATATTTGGAGTAAAAGCTTTTTGAGCTGTATCATATCGACAAGAATCAACCGTTATCAGTCTAATATTATGTTCTTTATGATTTATTTTCATTTATCAAAGTATAGCATAATAATATATAATGACTACAAATGAATGAAAAAGAACCAATCTCAATACACCGAAATATAATAAAAGAAAAAAATGAACGAGATAAGATCAAGATAGCCATTGTGTGCTTATATGGTTATCCTCACAAACACGACACAGAACCATTTGCGGGTCAGGTTTTAAAACAACAATTAGATCAAAAATTTTCTGGTGAGGTGGAATCAAATATATTTCTTCTGGGTCACAATGGTGAGTCAGATGAAGAAATAGAATTGTTTGCAAGACAACTTATAGAGGATAATGAAAATCAAGTTATAGGAATTTCAATACCTCAGGGAACCCTACCAACAGCAGAAAAATTCTTATCTAGCTTACAAAGACTTGGATTTGAAGGGCAAATAATTTTAGGTCATTCTTTGCCCACTTACTTACCAGAAATATTTTTACAACAATTCCCTCAAGCGATAATCGCTAGAGGATGGGGTGAAGATACATTTTGTCAGATCATTGAAGGTCAAATAAATGATCCCTTAGTATTGGCTGAAATTCCAAATTTAACCTATATTGAAAATGGTCAAATTGTAAATAATGAAATAGTTTGGCCTAGAGAATTTATTCCTTCTTCTCACCATGACCCATCAAAATATTTTCCACGTATTGAAGCAAGTAGGGGATGTCATCATGATGTTTGTACCTACTGCACAAGACCTTTAAGAAGTAAGTCTCAACCTTCTTGGGTAAGAATACCACCTGAAATTGTCATACAAGATATCCATAATCTTAAAAAAAGTGGTGTAGAAAAATTCACTTTTACAGATGAAGATTTTTTTGGCGATGATTTAGAAGGAGCAATGATGATTGCTGAGGCTTTAAAAGAAGTTGGTGGTATGACATTTGCCTTAGACCTTAGAGCTGATAGTATCTTAAATCCAAATGATACTCCTAAGCAGGCAGAATATCGTGATAAATTATTGAGAACTTTAGTAGAAGCTGGTTTATCTCTAATATATGTTGGTGTTGAAACATTATCTAAGACACAGCTACGACGTTACGGGAAAGGTGTTACCCCAGAAGATGAAATTGCAGCTGTCAAAAAGGTGGCTAGCTTATCAGTGCCAATAGAACTGGGTTTAATAACTTTTGATCCCATGCTTAGCCTCCAGGAACTCAAGGAGAATGTTGAAGGCTTAGAACAGTCAGGAATTTGGGTCTTTGGAAGTCAATTATTTAGTGAACTTAGAGTTATTGAAGGTAATCCTTATTGCAATATTTTAAAAAATCATGATTTGGAAAGAGATTTTGATCCAAATTATATGACTCACCATTATTCATACCTACATCCTGAGATAGAGCATATAAGGAATCTTTGTATACCGATCAAACGTCAAGTTGATAGTATTTATACTAGTGCCAGAAATATTTTTAGAACAAATTTCCATACTCCTGATTTTATAGAAAGATATATAGTGAGTTACAGAGAAAGAGAATTGAAAGTTCTAAAGTCACTTTTAGAAAATCCTGAAAATCACTTGCAAGTCATTGAAGAGGCTCGTCAAAATGAATATTTGAGCATTCAACAACTCAAACATGATCTTGATGGAATACCTGATGATGATAATTATAGTGAACTGATTGAAAATATCACAAAATATTTGGATGAAGAATAAACAACTCTTTTTTATACTATCCCACTTGTCTCATTTTCTCTGGTAGTGAGACAGTGATAAGATATATTTATATGGGATAGTTGGGTTCCAGACCCGTTTGGCTCACAATATATTTTCGCCTGAAAAAAAGCATGTCCTAGTGTAGAGATTGAACCGCAATCTGATTTTATTGAAGTGGCACGATATTTGGCATAATTATGGCACAATATGTGATATACTTAAATATATGTTCCAGCCAAATTTTATAATCACTCCAGAAATTAATAACAGAATCGCTGAAATTGAAAAACTTAAAACTCTGGTTGATCAGGCAACAATTTTACCCGAGTTAGAGGTTCAATTGCGTTTCAGAGCTACGGTTGAGTCCATTCACGGTTCTACTTCCATTGAAGGAAATCCTCTGAATGAACAAGAAGTTAAAAGAGTTCTTCATGGAAACACTATTACCGCCCCGGATTATGCTATTAAAGAAATTCTAAATTATAAAAAAGCGCTTGATTGGTTAAATAAAAAAGAATCACAGCAAGACTTACTAACTTCAAAACAAATTTTGCACATACACAAACTGCTCATGACAGACTTGCTTCCAAAAGAAAAAGTGGGTGTTTGGCGACCTGGGCCGATATATATAGTTGATGAAATAAATAAAAAAGAAATTGTTCGATATATTGGACCTAAAGCAACAGATTTACCAAAGCTTATATCTGGTTTTTTAAAATGGGTCTCAATCCAGCAAAAAAATCAACGCTATCATCCTATTTTGTTGGCCGGACTTATTCACTATATTTTCGTTTCAATCCACCCATTTTCAGATGGTAATGGTAGAACTACTAGATTAATTACGCACAATTACCTGAAAATATCAAAGTACGACTTTAGACAATCTTTGACGCTGGATTCTTATTACTTACAACACCGCCAAGAATACTATCAATCTTTGAGCAGAGGAAAAACATTCAATGATCGCATGGAATCAAATATCACAAAATTTTTAGATTTTTTCACAAAAGGATTTCTTCAATCATCCCAAAATATCAGCCAATATATTAAACTCAATAAAATCTCTAATAAGAGCAATAAACCTCTTAGGCTCAACCAAGAAGAGTTACAAATTCTAGACTATGTTTATGAATTTGGCTCGATAAACATTAGTGAAGCTATTGAATTTTTGAGAGCAACAAGAAGAACTGTTCAAAGACGCTTAACTAATTTAGTTGATAATAATATTCTTAAAGTTGAAGGAAAAGGGCCTGCTACAAAGTATTTGCTCAATAATAAAAAATAGTCATTGATTATCTATCTCATAAACAAGTAGTACTTATAAGACCAAACGGCTCTAAACCCATTTGGCTCGCATTATCTCTGTCTTCTGAAATTTGCCACCGCACTAAACATCGATGGATGACTTACTTCTTAAACATTAATTTCGTAAATTTGATTTCCCAACTGCATTCGTATAAATTTCTATCATAATATTTTTTTCAAATGTGGACAATTGATCCCAAGATGAATTAATTCAGATTACTTTTCCGTAAAAAATCTCTCCGCTTCATTGAGCGTTTTTTCAAAATCAAAAGAAGCATTGAAAAATGCTAAGTTATACTTTTTGCATTCTGCCTGAAAAAAACGACTATCTCGAATCCAACGAGCAATGGCTTTCTTTAACTGCTGAGGCTTAATTTCTTTGTGCCAATCATCTTCTGGAGAAGCATGAGCTTGAATTTGCACAAATTTCTCAGCCACAGAAATGTCTGGATAACCTAAAAAACCAACTCTAAAAGACATGATTAGAACATAATCAAATTAACCAAATTATTGTACTACAACTAATGTTGACAATCACTTGTTGTCTTGGTCACATAATTTGTTTTGTGGATAACAAGCAACAGAAACCTGACTACTCTTAAATAGCAAATTTATCATCATTTAATACTTGCGTCATTTATTGCTTTGAGAGTAAAATTGAGGCAATAAGATGTTGATCAAAAATTTTGAGAAAGTATTGACAACTTTAGTAAGTGGCGTTTTTTTTGTGTTTATCTTGTTTTCACTGACGCAAAAAGCTTATGCCGAAACCTTTATAGTCTATCCCGCTTCCGACACCTACGTTGACTCCAGCTATCCCGATACAAATTTCAACTCAAGACCTTATCTTTTAGTTAAAGATTACGAAGGTAATTGGGCATGCAGCTATATTAAGTTCCAAAATATCCCAGAATCCAATGAAGGACTACCCTTAAAAAGTGCAATTTTGCACATCGATGTCATTGGTGCCATGGGTGACAACCCGGCTCACTGGCATGTCGCCCCGGTGGCCGAAAACTGGAATGCCACCACCCTTACTGCTAACAACCGACCTGGATATTTAAGTGACCCACAGTACACTTCAGACCCGACAATCGATATTTCAGAACATGGATTTAAAAGTATAGATTTAACTCACATTGTCAAAGGCTGGCAAAGTAGTGCTCTCGACTTTAATAAGGGAGTGGCACTGTGCGAGTTTATCGGAGGTAGTCGCTCACTGGTAACTATTAAGAAACAAAATTCTCCTCCTCCTTTTACTCCGTATTTGACTGTTGACTACAAAGCTCTACCGGGAGAAGGTGGAGCTGATGAAACTGGACCAACCCAGACACCAACACCGACATTAGTGCCGACAGCTAGACCGACACCTACGCCTACTCCCACACTCACTCCGACCGATACATCAACCCCTACTCTGGAGGCTGAAGCGACTACTGGGCCAACCACTACTCCTTCTGACACTAATACAACGCCAACGGATACAGTATCGACAGCCAGCACACAAACAGCAACATCAAGTGTTGCCGGCAGTCAAAATGAGGAAAACAACAAAGCGAGCTCGTTTATTTATTGGCTGGTCATCGTCATCTTGTTGGCAACTATCGCTAGCTTACTGATACTGTTCTTCAGAAAGAAAAAACAAAAGAAGTCACCATCTCACACTAAAAGTACCGACAAAAATGCAAAAACCAAGCACAGTGGCTCAAGTGAAAAAAAGTAGGGTTGGGTTAATTTGTTGATATACGCGTGGACGGAATGAGCTTGATTTATTTTTAGTTCAAATCTTTTAAAAAGTCGCTGATCCTTTCTGGATTTTCATTTGCTTGATCTTGTTTGAAATAAAATTCCAAAAATACAATTTCTTGTTCTTGAGGAAAATACGCGTAGATCAAACGCAAACCACTTCTAACACCTCGTCCCTTAAGACTTCTACAAGCAATTTTCTTCACTTTAAAAAAAGATAGTTTCTTTGTGTTACCAGCACCTTTAATCTCAAAAATACCATGATTATCAATATTAAAGAGATGAAAGAGTCTAATGGCATTATCTTTTAGAGTCTCTGAATCGCTCTCAAGAGTATGAAATTTCTTTTTTAATTTCTTTAAATCTTTTTCAAATTTTCTTGTTGTATCATATTTAATTTTCGTCATACTGTCTCACTGAAAATTCCGGAGTACGATAAAATACGGCTTCGTAATTAATCACTTTTTGATCTTTTGCTCCAATCCATGGAACATCTTTGTGAGAATACTCTTTCATCTTGCTAGCATTAAAATCTTTAAAACGCTCTATCTCCCAATCAATCAAATCTTTTGCTCGTGCAGATAAACTGGCAAGATCTGCAGGTCTCCGTGGCAAATATTTTTTTTGGTCATGCTGAAAGTATTTTTTAGTCACTCGTACTAAATCACCATCTTTTTCCATCTCTTTGATGATATCCAAAAAAGCAGCGGGAGTTGGTCCAAAATGATTTTTAATATATTTTGCACCAATTAACTGCTCTTCAAATTTCTCATAATAATCAAAATCAATGAAATACATTAATTTGCAAATCACTGCCTCACCAACATTGGGGCGGGCACCAATGTTTTCCAGGATATATAAAAGCACCTCTTTAAACTTCTTCACTCTTTCTTGTGGAACAGATATACGCATTGCTTGCTTAGTAGTTTTTAGCTTTTGCTTTCTTTTTTCTAATTTTACTTTTGGTTTTAAAATGTCTTTTCCAGATAAGAAATTCTCTAAAGATAATCCAAAAATCTGCGCTAATTCTTGCGCCTCTTTCACTGACATATCTCTTGCACCAGTTTCAATTTGTGCATAAGTGGGACGAGAAACACCAATCTTCTTAGCCAGAAACTCTTGGCTTAAATCGTGCTTTTGTCGTAATTTTTTTAGAAATGTAATCATAATACCTTCATTAAATTATCAATATATCTGTATGGTAGCAAATGTAAAGATTCTTGTCAAATGAATTGCTAGAAAATTTTACCTAACTTTAAATCCCACTTTTACTTTTGACAGAAGAGTTGGCTAGAAATCACAATCTGCAACATTCTTAAAACTCAACCGTGGTTGTAATTGGCATATGGTCAGAACCATATAAATCAAGCTTTTGACAATTTTTTAGTTTGATATTTTTCAACCAAACAAAATCGATTTTTCTTCGCACATGAATGTTCAATAATCTAATTATCTTGCCAAGAACAGCTACACCAAGACTGGTGTCTATATTAAATAAATCAGCCGTCCAATCAATTTGTTTTGTTGCTTCGATATAATGGGACCCGAAAAGTTCTTTGTATAATTTCTGTTCCTTGCCAGTTTTCAATAAATCAAGACAGTTAAAATCGCCACAAATAATTTCTCCTGCCGGTATATTAATCTGTTTAGACAGATGTTTAATGTAAAGTAATTGTTTTAGTCTGTGCCGCATACCACCATTATGGTCAAGGTGAACATTGGCTACGTAAAGGCTCTTTTTGCCGATGCCAAACTTGATAAGTATCATGCGCCTTTTCAAAGACGAGACAATACCTCCAGCTAAGAAAGAAAAAATCTTTTCATGAATTTTAAGTTGCTGACTGTATGGTAAAAAAAATAGATGTTTTGACTTTATTGACAACACGGTCTTATTCCAAAGTATACAATTGCCCATACCAAATATATTTTTCTCTTCCCCAAGATGGCATTCTGCTTGCCATGAATCTCCAAGCTTATGAAGTAAGTTTTTTATGATATTTTCTTTTTCATAAATAACTACCTCTTGTAAACATATCATTGAGACGCCTGAGGCCACCATTTCTAATAAATTGTTGATTACCTCGTTAGAATGTTGTGAAAATTGGATGTTGTAAGTTACAAAACTAATTTGTTTTTTCATTATTGGAAGAATTTTTTAAACCTTTTTCAGCTCGAATGATAAACTGCTTTTTGCCTTGGCCAGCAGCAATGCGATTAAAATTGTTTCGATTTCATTAAATCCATTTAAATCAAACATTGATAAACCTAGACTAGTCTTCTATGATAATACAGAAATTAAACTATGATTACAATCCGCTTTACCGCCGCCAATGAAAAACAAACGATCGATTTTATCCAACTTAATCGATTAATCAAACAGTTGGCCGGCTTCAGTCCGCCACATAATCAAAAATCATGGACTCAATTTTTGAACCAGGAAAGTCTCCATCAATTAATTGCCGTTGAAGACAACGGAAATAAACTCATCGGACTGGCGAGTCTTTTTGTGATTGAAAAAATTGAGTATCGCACCGGGTTAATCGAAGGTTTAGTGGTTGATCAAACCTATCGTCATCAAGGTATCGGTAAACAAATGATGCAAAAGCTGGTGGAACAAGGGCGTCGTTTGCAATTAAAACAGTTAGACTTAACTTCAAATCCGACTCGGTTAGCGGCAAATCGCTTTTACCAAAAGTTTGGTTTTCGAAAAAGAGAAACAAATGTCTATCGCTTACTCATTAGCAATCAATCTTGATCTTTTCGATCAAATTTACGGGCAAAAAAGATCACACTCTCACCGACAGCCAAACCCAAGATCCACCCGGCAATAATATCTGTTGGATAGTGCACACCAAGATAAAGGCGGCTGAAACTGATCAACATTACTAAAACCAAACCAACTAAAGCCACAAACAATGTCAACGGCTTCTTTCGCCAAATCCACCAACTTAAATAAGTGATGATGAAATAAAAAATGGTGTTATTCATTGCGTGACCTGAGGGAAAACTAGGAGAGGTGGCCACAATTAGATGAGTGACGACGTCGGGTCGAACGCGATTAATAAGATGTTTGAGCGTTTGATTGATCACAACACTGGACAGCATCGCCGTCACTAGGATTACTGCTTCTTGGCGATAATGGCGCCAAACCAATATCACAGTCAATAAAACAGTTATCAATATCAAAGATTTCGTGCCACCAAAATCAGTCAATAATTTCATCAACCAAGTCAGACCTGGGTTACGCCAATGAGCGATGAGCAATAAAATTTGTCGATCAAAAAATTGCATACTTTGTTAAGATAGCATAAAAATAATTTAAAAACACTTGCTGATTGCTGCAGGCGCTAATAACAGTCATGGTGCCAAGTTGATTACTCATCATTAAATCTTCAAAGAGACAACTTGATCTCAAATAGAAAGGGAGTTAAAATAGACCCGAAATGAAAAAAAAGCTGGTTGTTAGCTTCCTCTTCTTGATGGTGTTCGCTCTTGGTTTTGGTTTGACCGTTGGATCAGTTCGAGCTCTCGAACCTACTAATAAAATACCGACAGCGGTAGAGAGTTACACTCTTAAACCGTCAGAAAAAGTGGTTAACACCTACATTCAACCACAAGGTTATTTTTATGGTGTCAACGTCAAACTTTATAATCAAAACCATCAATTAGTAAAAGATCAAGCAGATTTTTACTACCAATGGTCAGTGATGGCCAATCCTCATCAAAACTATGCCATCGTCTATGTGACTGATTATGGTATGAAGAACGGTTGTCCTTATGATATTAAAGCTCCCTGCCCTAATCTTCATGCTGATTTGAGAGCGGTGCATTTAGGCCAAGCACGCATCCAAGTTGAGGCCTACAAATTAAATCGCCTGGTGGCTCGAACATCATTCATCGTCAATGTCACCGATCAGTGGCAACTGCACTGGCGCAATAAGCATTCAGTCATCGAGCAAGGTATCGACTACCCTTTCAGTTTGGAATTGAGACTTAATGACCGACCAATTAAAAATCTCGATCAGGTGCATTTTAGATGGCGTCAAAATGAATCGACTCCAAAGTTGTGGATCCGAGATACCCTGGTAGATTATGACAGAAATTATTGTGGCAGTGACTATCCCTGTCCTAACAGTAATGTGGACGCTACCATCAGAGGTTTAAGCTTGGGCAAAACCATTTTATCAGTCACAGCAGAAACAAAGGATGGCTATAAGTTAGGTCGCACAATTGATTTGCCGATTACGATTGTCCCGCGAAGACCAATTTCGCCCCGACCAACCACTTTACCAATTGCAGTCAATCGTCCCGTTTTTCCAGTTGAAAATAAGCCCACATTACCACCAGAAATACGTTTGCCAAAACCAATTAATAATTGGGAAGGAGAAAAGGAACAACAAATTAATGCCCGCTTAAAACGATTGGAAACAACGATTGCAATGCAAAAAAAGAGTTTGGTAAAACAACAACAATTAATCAAGCAGACAGAACAACGACTTAATCAGCAGCAAAACGTTTTGAAAATCATTCAAATCCAAATCAACAAGATTAGTCTATTTTTCCAGAAAATTTTCAATTTTAGATTGGCTAATTAAACTGCCTTTGTCTTGGTTTTTGCTTCGATTAAAACTCCACCACCGGTCTCTTTGACTTTATCAATTCGCCGCTCCATCTGTCTCACCCGGGTGCCCGCTAATTGCTCATAACTTTTCTGCAAAGAGCCGATCGCATTGCCATATTTTTCAAAACTGAGCTTGAATTTTGACCATTCATTGATAAAGGCTTCAATTTGTTTCAAAACTTCGCGCAGGTTATCAGCCACCATAAAGTTGCGATAACTTTCCATGACGGTACGCGCCACAATAATAAAGCTGATCGGTGAAACCATCAGCACTCGTTTAGTAATGGCAAAATCAACCAACTCGGCAAATTCTTGATTAATGAAAGCGAAAACCGCTTCATTAGGCACAAACATAATCGCATAATCTAATGTGCCCGACTCCGGGCTGATGTATTCCGCCACCTTATTTATTTTGATTTTAATATCGCGTGCGAACTGCAACTTGTATTGTTTTCTCGCTTCCTTGCTCGTCTCATTTGTCATTTTTTGGAGCGAGGCGAAAGGAAATTTAACATCTACCGGTACAATGCGTTCGTGGGGCAAAAGTAAAGTGATGTCTGGCCGTAGGTTGGTTGATCCCAAACGACTTTGACGCAACCACTGTTTGCCTTCTTGTAGACCACTAGACTGCAAAATATTTTCAATAATCCGTTCACCCCAAGCACCTCGTTGTTGATTGTTTGCCAAAACTTTTTTTAACTCATTTGTCGAGGTGGCTAATTTCTCACTCACCGCCCGCTGCTCTTCGATGGCTTTTTTTAACGCTCCAAAGTATTGACTGCGTTCCTTCTCGGTTAACTTCAAATCCGCATCACGGCGATGCAACTCATCCTCAAGTTGACGGACCAATTTTTCGATTTGCTTATGTTTATTTTCTAAATTCTCTTTGATTGTTTCTTTATCTTTTTCCAAGATTAATTTTGACTGTTTCGTAATTTTTTCCACTGATCGACCAAATACCTGATCAACCAATTTTTCTAAATCTACCTCCTCGTGTTGGGACTGCTTCTCGACTAATTTTTTGACAAAAAAAATCAGCACCAAAAGTAAAAGCAGGATAAATAAACCAATCAAACCTAAAAGTAAATTATTCATATTTGATAGCCCTTATAATTTTGGCGCTTACCCAACTGCCTCATAACCTTCATCCTCATTGGCAATAGAAACCGGTCGGTAATTTCCATTATAACTAAAACCTCACTCAGCAACAAGCAAAGAAAATTGTTACAATCATTTTATGACAATAAAACGACGCGCACGCTCAAGACTGAAAAAAAATCTTTTTGGGCAGACAAATTCACTCTCGTTTGAGATTGGTAATCAAATTCGGATAACTCAAACTAATAAACGACGATCATCCGCCCCGAAATCTCATCAGCAACGGACACGCTGGCTAAAATTAATCATCAATGGATTGAAGCATGAGTTAAAACACTGGCCACTAATTCATTGGCGTTATTTAATTTTTAGTTTATTAGCTTGGTTTGTTTTTTTAATCTTCCTCCATCAAATTGCGCCATCATCAGTGGCTAATATACCAGTTTATCGGGCTTATTTACCTTTCCACCTTTTACTTTTCAGTGCCGACTTCACTCTATTAGCTGCTTTCTTCAGTTTGGAGAACAGCTTGCTGCTTAGTTTTATCATTGAATTAGGACTATCTTTTAGACTCCAAGGCTTCGTCATTAACTGGTGGATGATCTTGACACTTATTTTTATTGGTTTGTTACTCAGATTTGTTTTATTCATCTTAGACAAGCTCGATTTCAATAGAAAACCTAAAGTTGGTAAGCAGCGACGGAAAATCCGCCGAGCAAAATTAAGACGGCATCAGCGGATTATCAACTAGCCAACAAGGGATGTTCGGCTTATAATAAGGGCTCGAAGTAATAAATGGAAAGTTACCAGCTCACTTATGGCGAAAGCTTTTTATATCACCACCACACTACCTTATGTGAATGCGGCCCCCCATATCGGCTTTGCTCTAGAAATTGTCACCGCCGACACAATCGCGCGCTACCAACGCTTGCTCGGTAATGAGGTGGTATTCAACACCGGCACTGATGAACATGGTCAAAAAATTTATCAAAATGCATTGACCCAAAACAAATCGGTGCAAAAATATGTTGATGAATACGCGCAAAAATTTGCTGATTTGCGCCAGGCTCTCAATCTCAGTTACACCAATTTCATCAGAACAACGGACAAACAACATCAAAAAGCGGCTCAAGTTTTTTGGCAAAAATGTCGTAAGAATGGCGATATCTATAAGAAGCATTATCAAACGAAGTACTGTGTTGGTTGCGAGATGGAAAAAACCGACTCAGAGCTGGTTGATGGCCGTTGCCCTCTTCATCCTAATCAGGAACTCGAATTGAGAGAAGAAGAAAATTATTTTTTTCGTTTTTCTCGTTATCAAGCTAAACTAGAGCAACTTTATCAAACTCAGGCTGAATTTGTTAAACCTAAAGGTAAATTTAAGGAGATCAAAGCCTTTGTTCAAGCCGGTTTAAAAGATTTCAGCATCTCGCGTTTAAAAACAAAAATGCCTTGGGGCATAGCTGTTCCAGACGACAAAGAACACGTAATGTATGTTTGGTTCGACGCTCTAATCAACTATATCAGTACACTGGGCTGGCCAGATAATGAAAAAAAGTTTACTAAATTTTGGGGCACAAAGACAAAACCAAATGCGATCCAAATTGCTGGAAAAGATAATTTAAGACAACAGTCGGCGATGTGGCAAGCAATGCTTCTCTCAGCCGACTTACCTCCCTCAAAGCAAATCTTAATTAATGGTTTTATTAGCGTGAATGGCCAAAAAATGAGTAAAAGTCTCGGTAACGTTATTGCTCCATTCGAGATGGTGAAACGCTACGGTAGCGATGCCACTCGGTTCCTCTTGCTTCAACTGGGACCGATTGGTGGAGATATGGATGTCAGTTGGCAAAAATTTGATACGACTTATCAATCTACTTTAGCTAATGGTTTAGGAAATCTTGCTAGTAGAGTCGCAAAACTGGCAACAACGATAAAATCAACCGAAAAAACACAGAACAAAGATAAGTTATTTACTGAACTAAGAGCAAAAAAATTAGCTTATTTCAGCGCTTTTGACCATTACGAAATTAAAAATGTGATCAATTTCATCAATGATAAAATCACCGCGGCTGATAAATTTCTCAGCCTCAACAAACCTTGGCTTGACAGTGATCTTGCCACTAAAAAATTAAAAATCGAGACCAGTATCGATCAACTCATCGAAATTGCCATCTTGTTGCAGCCGCTCATGCCGAAAACGGCAGAAAATTTATTGGCACACTTTCAAGCAAAGAAAATTGAAGCCCTGCAACCATTATTTCCAAGACTTTCTTCAAGCAGTTAACTAATGAAATTCCTACGCCATTATATTCAACGCCATCCGATTAGAAGCCAACGTTTTTTGGAAATTTTACCTGGTTTTGTTTCTTGGTCATTGATTCTTTTCCCTATTTGGGGATCTTTAGTTGTGCCAAGACTGGTCGCTTACTACGTCATCGCTTTTGCTGTTTATTGGTTGTACCGATCATTAACCATGGCAACTTTAGCTTTATCGTCTTTTTTCACTATCCGTGCCAGTGCAAAATTTGATTGGTTAGCTGATTTAAAAAGAAAGTTTCCTCAGAAGTGGCGGAAAATTCAACACATCATTATCATTCCCACCTATAAAGAACCGGTCTCAACACTCGAGGCAACCTTAACTGCCTTAGCAAAACAACATTATCCGCGCAAAAATCTGCATGTGATGCTTAGTTTTGAAAAAAGAGAAGGAAAAATCGCTCAACATAAGGCGCAAAAAATTAAAAAAGAGTTTGCTCATCGGTTTGGTCATTTGTGGATCACTTATCATCCGGACATCATTGGAGAAGTAAAAGGTAAATCATCCAATACTTCATGGGGAGCAAGAAAAGCAAAAGCAATTTTAATTGACAAAGAAAAATATCCTCTTGATCAGGTGACGATTACGAGCGAAGACGCTGATGCGCGTTTTCATCCAAACTATTTTGCTAATATCACTTACGAATTCCTTAATTTAGATAAACCCTACAATGTTATTTGGCAGGGAGCGGTCGTTTTTTACAATAATATCTGGCGTGTACCAGCTCCCGTGAGAGTGATCGCTTCTATGTTTTCCGTCATCCAAATTTATATTTTAAAGCGATCTGATCGGTTGATTAATTTTTCTACTTACACTACTACGCTGAAACATGTGGTGGAGATCGATTTCTGGGATACCGATGTTATTCCCGAAGATTACCGTTTGTTTTTTAAATCATTTTTTGCCAAAAAAGGTAATTTTTGGGTACGACCAATTTTCTTGCCTATTTACGCCGATGCGGCGGAAGCAAAAACTTTTTGGAGTACGATGGTGAATCAATATGAACAATTGAAACGCTGGGCGTGGGGTGCGAGCGACGACGCTTACATCATTAAGCAGTTCATCTTATCAGATGATATTCCTTTCAACAAAAAGTTTTTGCGCGTACTAAAAACAATTGAAGACCACTTCCTTTGGCCGGTTAACTGGTTTGCTGTCACCATTGCCGCTTTCTTTCCTCCACTCTTGAATCCGGAATTTTCACGCACTGTTTTAGGACGCACTTTACCACAAATCACTTCGAATCTGTTGACATTATCTTTAATTTCGATGATCGTTATCTTTATTATTGATGCTCTCAGTCGGCCGGAAAAACCTGGCGGTCGATCACTGATTTCTTATGCGATTCAACCCCTCGAATTTATTCTTTTACCGGTAGTGGGTTTTTTCTTTTCTGCCTTACCGGGTATTGACGCTCACACTCGTTTATTACTAGGCAAATATATCGAATATCGGGTAACAGAAAAAGTTTAATGTTGTTTTTAATCACAATTCTTGCTATCTTAAAATAGTCACTTTAGATTAACGCAAAGCAATAAATTGTTTACTATGTTCCAATCAATACGACGTACTCTGATTAAATGCGACCGCCAATTAGATAAGTTATTGCCGTTGATTCTGATTCTTTCCTTAGCGGTCATTCTCAGAGTACCCAACTTTTTCGAACCATATTGGTATGGTGATGAGGCAATTTACTTAACCGTGGGCAGTGGTCTTAATCAAGGTAAAGTCCTTTATCGTGATATTATGGATCATAAAACACCGATCATTTATTATCTGGCACGTGTTCCCAATCAATTTGACTTCCGCCTCATGTTAACTGGGTGGATGTTAGTGGCTACCGGTGCCTTTTATTTTTTGGCGCAAAAACTGATTAAACGTAAACAATTAGTTTGGCTGGCAACTCTTGTGATGATGCTTCTTACCACTTTACCTTGGTTTGAGGGAAACATTCCTAACGGAGAACTATTTGTGGTTGGTTTTGTTTTAGTTGGTTTTTTGTTGCTAAGTCGAACAAGTTTGTTCCATTATGCTTTTCAAAAAAAGCGGCAGCAAACCAAAGTATCTAAATCGCAACTTTCAGTGAGTTTTTTAAATCGGTTAAGGACCAGTTTCCAACAAACAAGTAAAGAGCATTGGCTACTTGTCACTGCCGGTTTCTTCTTTGGTCTGGGTCTGATGACAAAGGTACCGGCCTTGTTTGATTTTGTAGCGGCACTGAGTTTAATTTGGATTGGTCTGGTACAAACCGTCAAACTCAAAGAGTTAAAGAAACTCTATCTGCAAAAAGGTTTGCCAACTCTTCCTCAGGCAATAACTTATTTGATCTTATTAAGTTTTGGCTTCATACTACCGCTGCTTCTTTCCGTCATTTACTTTTATTTTAAAGGTGCTTTGCCCGATTATTTAGAATATGGTTTACTTTATAATTTACATTACGCCGGCACTTGGCATCAACACTTTCCTTTGGCCCTACTTGGTTTTTTATTCACTCTCAAAGGCAAGACTCTTTTCCTGATTTTCATGCTTGGCCTGATCACCGGTTTTAGAAAAAAATTATCAACCCGTTTCCAATTTATCGCTTTTTGGTTTTCTTTCGATCTGGTTGCTAGCTTACTCTCAAATCGACCTTACCCTCATTACTTCATTCAATTGGTCGCCCCTCTCAGTTTATTAGTCGCAATTTTAATCGATGAGTCAATGAATCAGCTAAAGAAAAATATCAATCGTTTTATTACTTCAGCAACCGTTTTAATTGGCGTGGGCCTAGTCTTTGCTGCCATAGGTGCCATTTTACTTTTAAAAGTCAGCCCTTACCCCACTTTCGCCTACTATCGTCGATTTACTCGTCTCGTCACCGGTAGAATAACACCGATCGCTTATCGTAATAGCTTCAATTATTTAGATCAGGATAATTATCGCTTAGCGCCAATTATTCGTCAAACTGATGAGCGAGAAATATTCATTTGGGGAACCAATCCGATGCTTTACGCCTTGACTGAAACAACACCACCAACTCGTTTTATTGTCCTTTTTCATATTGAAGATTTAGATGCTTATGCTGAAGTTTATCAAGATCTGAGTCGGAGATTGCCTCGCTACATTGTCGTGATGAAAGAGGCTCATGCAATGCCAACAAATTTTGCCAATCTAATTAATCGTTATTATTTGCCTAACTATCAATTTGATCATTTCGTATTATGGCGTAAAATAAGTGCCAAATGAAACTCGGATCAACTTCACAACGACATCAAAAACCATTCAATCTGGAAGCTGATTTGTTTTGGCCGATTGCTTTTGCTTTCTTCTTAAGCCTTACAATGTTGTTGGTCGCGTTTATTTATTTGATTAAAGCGCAACCAGAACTACCTATTCTTTACACTTTCGACAGCACGCGAGGACCGCTGATGAAAAAGTGGTGGCTGTTGTTATTGCCCGCCATTACTTTACTGTTCAACTCAATTAATCTTGTTTTGATGATAGAATTAAAGAATCGGCTGGAACACTTATTATTAAGCCTATTTGTTAAGGCTAATTTGTTGATCACGAGCATCATGTTCATCGCTTTGTTGAGAATTATTTATATTACTTGGTAAAATCGCATGTTTATTGCCTTTCTCACTGCTTTTCTCATTGCCTTTCTTGTCGCACCATTGGTCATCCATTATTATCGCAAGCATCATTGGGTGGATAATCCTCAAATTAAAAAACATGTCAAAAATACTCACCAGCGCACAGTACCACGAGGAGGTGGTCTGGTTATTTTTGCCGGCATTGCCTGCACCAGTCTCCTTTTTATCCCTCTCTCACAACAACTGATTGGTATTTTGATCGGCGCAACAATGTTAATGGTCGTCGGCTGGTTGGATGACATCTATGACCTACATCCTTTTATCAGATTGACCGTCAATATTTTGGCCGCTCTAGCAGTGATTTTTTCCGGCGTCGGCATTGCTTATGTCTCGAATCCATTGGCGTCGGGGGTAATTCACCTAGACCAACCGCAACTGCATTATTTTCTTTTTGGTCAAAAACGATCGATCTGGCTTTTAGCTGATTTTTTTGCTTTGATTTTTATTGTCTGGAACATGAATATTATCGACTGGGCTAAAGGTGTTGCCGGCCAGCTACCGGGATTTGTGACTGTTTCTGCCTTATTTATCGCTCTTCTTTCCACTCGTTTTGCCCAAGATCCACACCAATCAAGTGTCACTTTACTTGCTTTAGCTGTCGCCGGCTCATTTCTGGCACTATTGATTTACAATTGGTATCCACAAAAAATGATGCCCGGTTATGGCGCCGGTTCGTTGGCAGGTTACTTTTTAGCCGTTTTGGCTATTTTATCGGGTGCAAAATTGGCAACAACCTTAATGGTTTTGGCCATTCCCACCGCCGATGCCATTTTTACCATTCTCAGAAGAATTTTGGCCGGTAAAGCACCCTATTGGGGAGACCGAGGCCACCTGCATCATAAATTACTCGATGTTCTCGGCTGGAGTCAACCACAAGTAGCGATATTTTATTGGATCACCAGCTTTATTTTTGGGCTTGTTTCTTTGAAATTGAACAGTTTTGCTAAACTAATCATGTTGCTGATTATCTTTATTGCCGTTTTCAGCTTTTTAATTTGGGCAAAACTTGCTAAAATGAATGGAAGAAAAGTTAACTTGAGATCACATATATGAGCAAAAGAAAGCCTCGGTCCATTATTTATGGTCTAATTAAAACCATGAGA
>WFRK01000041.1 GCA_015486535.1 Candidatus Microgenomates bacterium
AATTTTTGCCAATTTTTTTTATCAATTATTTCATCACTATCAAGGAAGAATAGCCATGGTGTCTTTACTTGATTGATAGACCAGTTGCGTAGATGACTAAAGTCTTTAATCGGTAGATATTTTCGGGGATAGCGTAAAATCTTTAGATGTTGATTGAGGTTGCTTGGTGGTGCTTCTGTTTCATTAGTCCAGACGAGTAGCCAACGAACTGATGGACCGGTGGTCGCAAAATTTTGTCTGATTTGCGGGGTTAGCTGTGGTGTTGGCGTGATAATAGTTAACTTCATTAGAGGCGATGATGAGAGCGCTTTTTGATGACGACTAATTGTTTTCTTCATAGTTACTTATTTCAGTACTTGATAAGCATAGCAAACTAGAATTGGCAAACTGACCACACGTGAAGCAACCACACCCCAACTGGCACCGACGAGACCCGCTTGACTACTGCCCCACCAAATAAAAATGACAAGTAGTAAAACATTGCTTACTAAATGAAAATTGATCGGCTTAAATTTAGCTTTGGCTAGAAATAAACTGTAGAATAACATGGCAAAGCCCTGCAGCAAACCGGCCAGAGTTAAAATTGGCAGAATTTGAATGGCACTATGCCATTTTGCTCCAAGAATCAAATTAACAATAAAGCTAGGCCAAAGAAAAAGAATGGCACTAGTGACTGAAATTAAACCGCCAATGAATACGAACGATTTAAAAAAAGCGCGACGAAGACGAATCTTATCTGTTTCGATTCTAGAAAAAATAGGTAGCAAACTATGGTTGGAAGCTTGCGTAATTTGGTAATTTGCCTTATGGGATAAAGCATAGGCATTTTGATAAATTCCCAATGGATTAGTGCCCAGTATCTTGCCAACAATTAAGTTATCGAGATTTTCATGAAGATAATCCAGAAAGGCCATTGGGGAGAGACTCTTGGCATTATGAAAGATAACAGCAGCTCTTTCTTTTGAAAATTTGAATCTCGGTTTCAGTTTAAAGATCAAAAATGAAAGACAAACTTCAATGCTGGCTGATCCGATCATGGCAAAGATGAAAGCCGTGGCATCACGGAGATAAAGTGCAAAAATAACCACTAAAACCGCTTCACTAATTGTTCTTGTGAGATTGAAGATGGTATCTTTGAAAAAGTTTAAATCTTTCTGTAAAGACACAACCATGGGATTGATAAAACCCTTGATTAAAGGGATTAAGCTGGCCAAGATAATCAAGTTGACCAACTTTGTTTCGTGATAAAAATGAGGTAGAACTAGGGCAAATAAAGCGACCAAAATCGCAATAATCAAACCGCGAAAAATGGCGATTACCCAAGCGGTGTCAAGAAAGAAATTAATCTTTTTCTTCGATTGCAAGATGGTAATGTTAATACCTGTTTGAGTAAAGGCTTCGGACAAGCCAAGAGAGATGGCGGTGATTGAGAACAAGCCAAAATCATAAGGTGTGAGCAGACGGGCTAAGATCATAATCCGGCCAACAGCAATGAGATTGTTAACGATATAAAAAAATTGACGCCAGCCGAAACCGGCAATGGCTTTTTTTTGATAGCCCATAAGTGGTATTATAATGAAAAAAATACCTCTTGCATAAACCAGTTTCAGAAATCATACTATACCCTTGTGATGAAAATTTTACGAAGCTTGAGCAATTTATTTTTAGATTTGGCGGAAACTCTTACCATTGGTTTATCGATTTTTTTGGTGGTTTACCTTTTTTTCATGCAGCCACATCAGGTGAACGGCCAATCAATGGTGCCGAATTTCCATAATGCCGACTATGTCTTGACCGATAAAATTAGTTACCGTTTTTCTCAACCTGAGAGAGGTCAAGTGGTTGTTTTTCACGCTCCACCCGCAGCCCACTGCCCTACCGGCACCGGTTGCGATTTCATCAAACGAGTCATTGGTTTACCCGGCGAACAATTAACAGTGAAAGATTGTCATTACTATATTAATGGCCGTTTGTTGCCTGAACCTTATATTCCTCGTGATTTTTGTACTAAACGAGGCAAATTCACCGCCAATGGCCCAATTACTTTGGGAGCGGATGAGTACTTTGTTTCGGGAGATAATCGACCTTATTCATCTGATTCACGCGCCTGGGGACCGATTAAGCCAACGGCAATTGTTGGCCGTGTCTTTTTTGTCTATTGGCCTATGGATCGAGCGGGTTTATTAAAGCAACCTAGTTATCCTTTTTAGAGATGCGTTTCAATTTGACGAGAGATTGAAAATAAAATTAAATTAAAATTAATTTTATTTTTGGCTGAGTTTAATGATTTTTTCCAAATCTTTTTGCGTTTGTGTCGGATCACCATAGAGGGTAATCGTCACGCGAGTCTGCTTTTGAGAACGATGGAGTTTAATCTTTGATTTTGATGCCAAGTGGGCTTGTAGGGCTTTCTGCCAGCGACTAATAATTTGATCATCAACTTGGTATGTGTGATTTCGTTTTTTTTCTGTTGGTGCCGCAAATTTATC
>WFRK01000042.1 GCA_015486535.1 Candidatus Microgenomates bacterium
AAAGGTAAAAAAATCAGTCGGGTTGAAGTGAAAAGAGAAAAAAGTTTCCAAGGAGATGTTACCAAGGTGGTGAATGCGAAGGTAAAAAAAGTTTGGCGGCGGGCAAAACTTTTAGTTTTTGATCTCGATAATGGACTCCATCTTCTCATTCATCTGAAAATGACCGGACAGCTTATTTTTGTTGACAGAAAGAAAAAAACCGGTGGCGGTCACCCGACTAAAGATTGGTTGGATCAGCTGCCCGGTAAGCACACGCGGGTTATTTTCGATTTTTCTCCTCATGGAACGTTATTTTTTAACGATTTGCGTGTCTTTGGTTGGATTAAGGTTGTCACTGAACAACAATTAACCGAGGCATTGAGTCAATATGGCCCAGATATTATCGATCCCCTCTTGACAGAGGAGAGATTTTATCAACTGCTGCAAGGGAGCCGGCGGGCAGTTAAATTAGTTATTATGGATGGTCATAAAATTGCCGGTATCGGTAATATTTATGCCTGCGATGGATTGAATTTGGCTAAAATCAATCCTTTTCGCGCTGCTCATTTATTGACAAAAAGGGAAAGCAAACATTTATTAAATTCATTACGCCAAGTAATGGAATTGGGTATTCAACATCAAGGAGCAACTGTTTCTGACTATATGACAGCTGACGGAGTTAAGGGTGACTACCAACACATCATTCGGGTTTATGGCAAAGAGGGTCAACCTTGTCCTAATTGTGGTGCGCCAATTATCAAAACCAGGCAAGGGGGCAGAAACACCTATTGGTGCCAGGAATGTCAAAAATGAGAGGAACAAGATAGATGATTTTAATCAGCAGGAATGAATGAGGAATAAGATTGACTCAGAGATAAGCTTTTAGTTTTTGGGCCGATTTCTCTAGCAGCTTTTTTTCCTGCCAATCGAGTTTTGGAGTTAAAATCTGTTCCACACCGTTGCGACCAACAATACAAGGAACACTCAAAGCGACATCACTGATATCGAGGTAATTTCTCAAAGGAACGCTAACGGGAAGGACCTCTTTACTATCTGAGAAAATAGTTTTGACAAGATAAGCGATGACAGCGGCGATGCCATATTGGGTGTAACCCTTGCTCGCAATAATTTGGTAAGCGGCCTGACGCGTTTTTTCATAAGCTTCGAGCGCTTTTTGATGGGAAAAATTGGGAAAAAGATTTAACGGTTGAGAAGCGACAGTGGCGCTGGATAAAACCGGAAAGGATGAATCGCCGTGTTCTCCCAGGATATATGCATGAATGCTTTTAGGATTGATCTGGAGAAATTTGCTCAGGTGAAAGCGGAAGCGAGTCGTATCAAGTAGTGTGCCTGAGCCAAAAATTCTTCCTTTGGGTAGATGAGTCAGTTTAATTGCATGATAAGTCAAGACATCTACCGGATTAGCGACGATAATAATAATTGCATCCGGAGCATAGCGAACAACTTGAGGGATAATTTGCTCAATGATTTTGATATTTTTCGCGGCTAAATCAAGACGAGTTTCTCCCGGTTTTTGGGCTGCACCGGCAGTAATGATAACAATATCGCTTTCTTTGACGTCCATATAATTTGCGCTGGGCTTAATGCGCATTGAATGCAAAAAACTCAAGCTATGATCTAAATCTAGCGCCTCCCCCTTCAGGCGTTTTAAATCACGACCGAACAAAACTAATTCATTGACGATTTTACTGTGCGCTAAGGCAAAAGCAGCGGTCATCCCCACATGGCCGCAGCCAATAATGGTGACCTTGTTATTATCAAACTTTTTGGGCATTAAATTGATTATAAGGGAAGAATCAGGGACAAGTAAAGTCTAAGATTGCTCTCATTCTATCTGATCTAGTATCTTTGTGATAATAGTGTTTGCATCTAAACCATAAGTCGCATAGAGTTCTTCTGGAGTGCGAGCAGATTGACCAAAGCGATTCTCAACGCCAATTCTTAAGAGTGGTGCGTGAGGTTGGCCAATTTCTGAGGCAATCTCTGCTATTAAACCACCAAGTCCGGCGGCAACTTGATGATCCTCAAGAGTAACTACTAGGCGACTGCTTAAGAATATCTGTTTGATTTTAGTTCGATCGATTGGTTTGATGCTTGAGGCATTAAAAACTTGAACGGTCAGTGCTTGTTCTTGGAGTTTTGCCGCTGCTTCGACAGCGGTGTGGTTCATGACTCCGGTGGCAATGAGTATGACCGGAGTTAATTTTGGATCAGCCGAAGTGGTACGATCTAGTTTTTTAAATGGATAAATTTGTTCTAACTTGCCCAAATCAAATATTTGCTGATGTTTGAGAATGGGTGTTTCAAGTCGGGTAGATCTGATATAGACCGGTCCATCAATTTTAATTGCTTGTTGAATCATATATTTTGCGTCAATCTCATCAGCCGGTGACAGCACGGTCATATTGGCGAGGGTGCGCATGATCGCAATATCTTCCAAAGCTTGGTGAGTGGCGCCATCGCCAGTATTGCTCAGACCGCTGTGGCCCCCAATAATTTTAACGTTAAGGTTTGAATAGGCAATAGTCCGAAGCATACTGAGGTTTAATCCCGGATTAAAAACAGCGAAGCTCATCAAAAATGGTATTTTGCCGGAAAGGGCGAGACCGGCAGCGATACCCGCCATATTCTGCTCCGCTACGCCGACATCAAAAAAACGTTTCGGGTAAGTTTGCCGAAATTGATTGACTCTAAGCGATTGACTTAAATCAGCGGTAAGAACAACGATCCGCTCATCCTCATGAGCGAGAGTTAAAATCGTTTGTCCGATAGCGTCTCTAATTGTCATAAATCATCAACTCCTGCAAACCTTTTAAATACTCTACCCGATTCGGTACTCTTCCATGCCAATGATAGTCATTTTCAATAAAGCCAATCCCCTTTCCGGGAATTGTTTTGGCAATAATGGCGGTTGGTTTTGATTGTGTTTTCGTTTGCTTTAGTTGATTAATGAGATTGGGGAAATTATGACCGTCAACCTTTAGTACCTGCCAGTTAAAAGCGGTGATCTTTGCTTCAAGTGATGCCAGTGGCATAACCGTTTCCGTTCGACCATCTATCTGAATAAAATTTCGATCAACAATCACTGTTAAGTTGTTTAGCTCCTTTTTTGCGGCGAACATATAGGCTTCCCAGATTTGTCCTTCTTGATGTTCACCATCACTCGCTAAGACATAAACATGATTAGATTGTTGGTTTAGTTTTAGTCCGAGAGCAAGACCGATCGCTTGAGATAGTCCTTGGCCTAACGCTCCCGAAGTGTTTTCGATGCCCGGTAAGCTACCATAATGGGGATGACCCTGTAGACCAGAATTGAGTTGGCGCAAGGTTGACAACTTGTCAATATTGAAGTAACCCGCTTCAGCCAAGGTAGCATAGAGAGCGGGACAAGTGTGACCATTTGAGAGTAGGAAATAGTCTCGTTCAGGCCATTGTGGTTGATCGGCCTGATAACGTAAGATTGGGGCAAAATATAAACTGGTCAAAATATCTACCACATCGAGGCTACCCGCTGGGTGACCAGATTTGGCTTGGTAAATCATCTGCCAAACATGGTGCCTAATCAGATATGCTTGATGAGTAAGTTGATCAATTGTCACAAGTTCATTCTACCCTATTTCAACTCATTTGGGCTACGCTTGTTCCAAGGTCCAGCAACTGCAATGACTGTTTTATTGCTTAGGATAACTGGGAGAAAAATGACTGCGCTATTTTGTCATCAACCGGGGATAAT
>WFRK01000043.1 GCA_015486535.1 Candidatus Microgenomates bacterium
GAAATTCTACCAAACCATCTTTTTTAATGGTTTGCCCGCGCGAAAATTAACGACACGATGTTTTTTGATTGTTTGTCTTTTACTCTCATCACCGAATGGAACTACCTGTTTATCTTTGACGACACT
Source organism: Candidatus Microgenomates bacterium (assembly GCA_015486535.1). GTDB lineage: Bacteria > Patescibacteriota > Microgenomatia > UBA1400 > PJMF01 > WFTH01. Next base: position 127 of record WFRK01000043.1, read on the forward strand.
GACATACAAAGTGCCAAAACTAGACAAAACAACTTTATTGCCTTTGCTCAAACTGCGAGCGATTTCTTCAAAGGTAGTTTCCACTGCCTCACGAGCGGCCCTTTTAGTTAAATGAGCTTTCCGAGCTACCAGATTAATCAATTGTGATTTTGTCATAGATTATCCCTTTAATTTATATTAAATACTAGTTTTAGCAAGTTTAAACCATTGTCACGACTAAAGTCAAGGGCTATTCCACTAAATATAGCGATAAATCCTCAAAAAAGCAATCAGTCCCCCCAAACCATCATAACCAACATCACGGAGAGTGGCATAACGACCAGGTACAAATGATTGATGAATTTCATCGCTGGCTGCATAAAAAAGAATTAACAAAAAAGGAATAATATAGTATCGCGCCGACTGGAGTTTTTTTTGATGATTGATGATTAAGACCGAACGATAAATTAACAGATATAAAATCGCATAGACGGTCAGGTGAGCTATTTTTTTTAGAATAAAATCGTTGATGGCTAAATTAAAACCAGGTAACATGCTTTGAGATGAAAAGGCAAAAATGATCAAAGCCCAAATAATTGGCGGTAAACAAGCGTTGGCAATTTCTCCCAATTTAATGTTTCTGCACATAAAAAATTATGCCACTGATAGATAATTGTAATCCTCCTATTATACCACTAATCACCGGCCAAAAAGTTGATCTAGTTGATTGACCATTCCGACTATTTTGCCGATTTACAGTTTGATTTACTGGAGTTTCCTTTGTCTCCCAACTAGGCAAATATAAGACAGGTGAGGGGACCGGCTGAGGAAGATCAATCACTTTCTCTTGCGCTATTCTTCGCGAATTTTGTGTTTGATTGTCTTTTATACCAGTTTGAGAAACATACTTCGTTGGTGCTCGCGTTACACTTGGTGTTGGTTTTTCACTTACTGTCGGTGTCAAAGTTACTGTTGGCGTCAAACTTGGTGTGGCTGAAGGAGTTAGCTTTGGTGTGGCTAAAAGTGTTGGAGTCGGCGTGACGGTTGTCTCAATTGAGGGGGTAGTTGTCATGGTCGGTGTTTTTGAAGTAGGTGTAAGACTAAGTGAAACCGGTTCAAAAAAACCGGCTGACGCTTGTTGCCAGTTAAATTGATCTGAAGATATGTTTTGGCGTGTCCAGCTTAAGCCGATTTGAACTTGGGCAAAACTGGTTTCATCGACGATCTCTGTTTGTCCATTTTTTAAAGTAACTCCGTCACCACTATTATTCAGTTTTGATTTTGTGAGCGAGACAACTAAAGTTTTTTGTCCCTCAATGACATCTGCACCAGAGAACTGTTTGATTATTGTTGGCGTCGTTAATTGATCCATGAGACTCCAGTGATTCAGACTGACAGGATCAGAGGCGGTATTATAAAGTTCAATCCATTCATTCTCATCAGTTTTAGGTGCGGGATAAACCTCTGTGATAATAATTTTCGCCTCAATTGGATTCACATGGGAGAGAAACAGCCATCCAATCACAAAAGCTAAGAGCCAACGAGACCGGAGCCAAGTCGATTTGATCATTAAGCGCTTATTTTAGATATTTAAGATTGCATTAAGTGTTATTTCAAATCTATATGATAATTTTAGATTCATTAAAATATGTTTATATCAAAATACTATTGACATTTAGATCAAAATCAGTATAATAGCCACACACAAATTAAAAAGGTATCAAAAGATATCTAACTTATAATTATGCAAACAGTTAAAAATGTCTTTCGCCGAGTCATGAATCACCAAACAAGATTACCTTTACCGATTGCTGTTGTGGTTTCACTTTTTAGTGGTTTACTGATTTTTTATCTGGGAACTATCCTGATTAATTTTAGTCAACCCGCGAGTGAAATGGCTCAAGCCCAATTAAGCACTCAAGTAGTCACTTGTGACCAGGTGACGATTCGGGCTCTCACTGAGAACTATGATGCCACTCAGAATAATCAGGCTGACTATCAGGCAACTTTTAAAATTGAGCGTCAAAATGATACAATTGCCGGGATAAAGATTACTCGGGAAGCTTATTTTTGTAATGATAGTGTTAATGATGGTGCCTGTATTGCTAACCCCTATTATCAAGATTCCAAATCAGCCAATTATACGAATACACGCTTAGCTTATTTCCGCGATTCTGGCGATACCCATCAAGTTGATTCGAGTATCAGCTACGACCCGGCACAACCAAATGTTATCTTGATGCACATGGATTATCCCAATTTACCACTGCAGTGCGGTGATGTTCAATTGGATGCGGCATTTTTAACGGTTTACAAAAAAGATGGCAGTGAGGTTGATTGCGGTTTTGGTCAAGGCAGTCCGGTTGCCTCTGCTCGTTGTAATGATCGTTTTCGTTGCACTCAGTCTTGGCAAGCGAGTTGTACTGCACCAACACCGACTCCAACCGCGACACCTACACCAACGGCTTTACCCACCTTACCGATTTTCCCTCAATTACACGGCCAATGTCTTTCAGCAAATGGACCGATCCGCTTGACTTGGAATGATCAAGCCGTTGGTATTGACCATTACGATTTGGCACGTGCCGCAGGTAATAACAATTGGCAAAATAATTATGCTCTCAATGTGCATAGTCCTCATTATGATACCGATGTAGCCTACAATCGTTATAATAATAGCTATACCTATAATTTAAGAAATTGTTTGAATGCCAGTTGTAGTTACTATATGTATGGTTACCAAATTACCGTTCACTGTCCCGCACCTACTCCCATACCAACGGCGACACCAACGCCAAGACCAACGGCAACACCAACTCCAACCAATACACCGACTCCAACCCCAACTGTTGGTCCCGGCACCCCAACACCAACTCCTTTACCGCCAACTCCTACGCCAACGGCGACACCAACACCAACACCAAGATTAACGGCGACACCAACGCCAAGACCAACTGTGACACCAACTCCAACCAATACACCGACTCCAACCCCAACTGTTGGTCCCGGCACCCCAACACCAACTCCTTTACCGCCAACTCCTACGCCAACGGCGACACCAACACCGACAAATACGCCAACGGCGACACCAACACAAGTGATAGCATCGACGCCCACTCCGGCGCAGTTAGCCGAGCGTCATGGTGAACCAATTAAAGCTCATCAACCAGTGAATACCGGCGTAGCAGACTCTGATTTACTGGGATTTATCAGTTTACTAACTTCAATTAGCTCATTTATCTTCTTGAAGAAATGGTTCTAGAACTACTTGAAAAAAGTGGGTTGAACCAACAAAATTAACTTTCCCTCATGATTCCAAACTCATGAGGGAAGTAAATTAATCATCGGAAAACTTCTGCTTTGCACACTCGACTGTAGTGAGAACTGAATTTCAAATCGGGACCGTAAAGTGGATCATGCATCAGGTAATCGTTACCTATTTTTTTCGTTAAAACGACAAAATGATCAGCGTTACGTTTACACCGACCATAATTAATACCGGCGATGACATAATGTCCTTGATTGAGCTCGTGATCTATTTGACTCGTGCTAATACGATAATTGTTTAATTTGCCGAACCAAGGGTTGAATCTGTTTCTGAAGTACATATAAGCGGTGTTAACAGAGAAATATTTTGGATTAGCGGCAATAATCGCCGGATTAGTATCAATACCATTTTTTTTCAAGACCATGGCAACTGAGGTGAGAAGACAACCGACATTAAGAATATTTTCGGAAGAGTTACCGATTGTTTGGTAGCCCCAACGAGCATCTCTTTGAGAAAAATAGGCGCCATCCTCACCGGAACCAAAAGCGTTGGCAGTAATAATTGAACCGACACCGGAAGATTTAACGAATGATGAAAAAGCGGCAATTTGCGCTTGTGCCTGAGCTAGCAGTCGTTGGTAGATCGCTTCGCTATTCCGTGTTTCAGTTAATAATTTTTGTTGACCATATCGCTGATTTGCTAGTTGTCGTCGCTGTCGCTCCAGTTTTTGTTTTTTACTTTCCAACTCTTGCTGAATCGATTCTTTTTTTTGTTTTTGTTGATCAAAAAGAATTCTTTGCGTTTCCGCTTTTTGCATGATAGCCGCTGTTTGTTTGCTTGCTTCTTCAAGATAGCGCTGTCTCAAAAGGAAATTTTCCAGACTGGTTGTATCAAACATAAGCACAAAAGGAGAAAATCGACTGCGTTTATAGCGTGCTCTTACTCTTTCCAGGAGCATGTCCGTTAAGCGATCCAAAGAAATATTAAGATTATTAATTTGGCTACTGAGAGTTTTAATCTCAGCCTCCAGTTGATCAATTTCTGCCAGAGTTTGCTTAATTTTAATTCGTTGTAAACTAATTTTGCCATTAATTAGATTTATTTCACTGGTTAAGGTTAATTTTTTTGATCTAATGCCATTTAGTTTGTCTTTGAGGCAGGTCTCTTTATCTCGTAAACATTGCTGATAAATTGTTTGATCAGATTTATTTGACTCGCAATTATGATTGCAGGAATCACTGGCACGAACAGTTAGTGCTGAAAGACTCAACCAATAACTGAAAATAAGCGTCACCACTAGAGAAAAAAAAATTTTCCTTTTCATAAGTCTTATTGTCTCATTTTTTGATTAAACGATTGACTGCCACTAAACTGGCAAAGGCGCCGAAAAATATGCCAATCAGACTACCAGTCACCAAGTAAATGAGTAACAACTTGACGGAAATAACTAAAGGGAAATTGACTTTCAGCATTGTTTTCATTTGCGGCAAACCAAAGAAAATTAAAGTGCTGATGACAGACCAACCAATAAGGGAGCTGATGAAGCCATAGAAAGCCCCCTCAATCACATAAGGTTTTCTGATAAATGTGCGACTAGCTCCCAAAAGGCGCATGATGCCAATTGTCCGCTTTTGATTGGAAATTTTTAGGGCAATAATGACAGCAATCGTCATGAAAGAAATACTCGCCAAAATGACCACCGTCGTAAAGCCAATCACCTTGATTGTCTTAATTGTACGAGAGAGGGTGTTGATAATATCCTGTTGATAGACAACATCGTCGATGACATCAATTTTGCTCAAAACGGTTTTTATTTTTGCCAAATCATCAATTTTATAAGTTGAAACTTCAATACTGGCAGGCAGAATATCAGCCGTGACCAATTCGAGCAATAATGGCTCATCGTTATTTTCTTTTTTATAAAGTTTTAACGCTTGTTCCTGAGTGATTAAGATGACTGTTTTGGTATAGCTTAGATTTTCGATCTGTTTTTTAATTGTTTCCAACTTTTGTTTTGGAGTGTCAAGTTTGAAAAAAGCAACTACTTGAGGCTGTGACTCAATGTTCTGCAATAAATTATTTGAGACATAAATAACAAAAGAGAGAGCATAGCCGACGATAAAAGTCAAACTGATCATCAAAATCACTAACAAAGATTGGTAAGGAGATCTTCTCATGTTTGTAAAGGCGGCAGTGATTGATTTCATCTTATTTCTTTTTCTCCTCTTTTGTTTGTTTTACCTTTCTTATCTTTTTGTTTACCGGCTCAGTCTTTTTATGTTTTGTCTTTTGCGAAACCTTTTTTTTGCTTGACTTCTTCTTTTCAATCACGGCTGGTTTTCTCTTTGCTCGTCGAAATATTTTTTGCCAAAACGTGGTTAGTAAACGTGAGGGAGCCTTACTTGGTGTTGTTTTCAACTCAAGCATGGCTTGATCAAAGTCAGTTGGCTGTGAGTCACCCACTAAGTGACCCGCTTCAATTTCGAGCAAACGCTTATCATGAAAGATGTCAATTACTACCGGATCATGAGTCGCTAGCATTAAAGTCGTGCCTAAACTGTTGATTTTTTTCAAGATGCGACTAATATCAGTCGATGTTTGATGATCTAGATTGCCGGTCGGTTCATCGGCGAAGATTACTTCTGGACCAAGGGCTAAAGCACGAGCAATGGCTACTCGACCCGCTTCACCACCGGAAAGTTGACTGGGGAATAGTTTTTGCTTGTCGTCTAAATCTAGCAAAGTGAGCAAATCACTTACCCTTTTGTGAATTTCCTCATTTTTGCCACCGGCAACGAATAATGGTAAAGCAATATTTTCCCAGACAGTCATCTCCGGTAGGAGCAGAAAATCTTGAAAAATGACGCCAATTTTACGACGCAAGCGATGGACTTGACTCGATTTAATCTGATTGACGAGCTGTTTGTCGAAATAAATCTCACCTTTATCGGGAAGATATTCTCCGGTGATTAGTTTCATAATCGTCGTTTTACCGGCACCACTTTTTCCAGTGACAACGACAGCTTCGCCGGATTTAATGACTAAATTTAAATCGAAAACACCATAATTGCCTGGGTAAAACGACTTAGTCACTTGATTTAAGACAATCATGTTACTAGTGTAACGGTTGTGTTTGGCACTTGCAAGATTAAACTCAATTTCGTTATACTAGGAAATCATGAAAAGATTAGATTTAAATATGCCGACAGCAAGTGAAACAAGTTCTCAAAATGAAGCAAGTTCTCAAACGGAAGCAGTTGATTTTGCTCAGTCACCCAGTAATCAAACGCCGAGTCAAATCGGTTTAGAGAGTCAACCAAAAATGCATAAAGTTGCTTTTAAATGGGTCATCATTACCCTTAGTTTAAGTATTATCTTTGGATCACTTACTGGTTATGGTGCTCACAAATTGTGGGCGCGCAATCGAGGCAACACTACGGCTGTCCAATCCGGCACAATTCAACAGTTGGCAAAAACAGGTCAAATCAAAGTGGGTGATACTTTTGGCAGTGAAGACGCTGCTTTCAAAGATAGTGCGGAAGGTTATCTTGAGGCGGGTGGGATTGATGGAGAAGGTTCGCATAAACTTTTACGGCCCGGTGGCGTTTCTCAAACGGTTTATTTAACTTCTTCAGTGACAGATTTGGATAAATTTATCGGCATGAATGTGAAAGTTTATGGCGAAACCTATCAAGGACAAAAAGCGGGATGGTTAATGGATGTGGGCCGAGTAAAAGTGATTAACCCTCAAGGTAAAAAGCCAGCGGCCGATTAATTCATTTCAGGTTAAATCAGCTTAAAGTTTAATTTCTGCCTCGATAAATTGGTCTAAATCGCCGTCAAGGACAGCGGTGGTTTGGTTTGTCTCTACCTGAGTTCGTGCATCTTTCACTAGTTGATAGGGATGAAGAATATAATTCCTAATTTGATTTCCCCAACTGGCAGTCGTGAATTGGCCTTTTTCTTGAGAGAGTTTTTGGAGGTATTTTTCTTCTTGTCGGATAGCCAATAAACTGCGAAGTTTTTGTAAAGCCCGTTCTTTGTTTTGTACCTGACTACGTTCCTCTCTTGATTTGGTCACAATACCACTCGGCTTATGTCTTAATTCTACGGCTGTATTCACTTTATTGACATTTTGGCCGCCGGCACCACCCGATCGAGAAAATTTCCATTCCAAATCATCAGGAGAGATTTTTATTGATTGATCAGCTCTTGGCACCAGAGGTCCAACTTCAACTAAAGCAAACGAAGTTTGGCGTAAATTATCGGCATTAAAAGGACTGAGACGCACCAGTCGGTGAGTGCCTCGTTCGTGTTTCAAGTAACCATAGGCAAATGGCTGATCAACGATAAATTCAACTGCTTTAATGCCGGCCTCTTCTCCATGTGACTCACTTACTTGAGAAAATTTCCAGCCCTTACGTTCGAAATAGCGTTGATACATACGCTTGAGCATTTCAGCCCAGTCCATTGCTTCGGTGCCACCAGCACCGGAATGAATTGAAAAAAGTACCCCCAGATGATCGTAGGGAGCAGAGAGATATTGCTGAATGGTGAGATGCTTAATCTGTTTCTCTAGGCGCGCGCTCATTTGAGAAACTTCTTTTTGCCAAACTGAATCTTCTTGAGCAAATTCAAGTGCCGCCAGTAAATCACTGACCAATTTTGCCAATCGTTGATACTCATCCAATTGATTCCGCATGCGCGCAATTTCTTTACTAACAGTTTCCGCCTCATCTGTTTGCCAAAATTTAGGTTGCAGTGTCTTTGGTTCAAGCGTCTTCAGTCTATTTTCAAGTCTCACTTTAGGTGAGCGGTCAAGTAGATTTTTTGCCTGATTGATGAGTTTTTTTATTTCATCAGGATTATTAGTTGACATAGACTCATTATAACAGAAAATGTATTATCCAGATGGTATATCATCAACAAGATGGTTGCTTTACCAATGAAAGAGAAGCAAGCGACAAAGTATTTAAATCAGAATTTAATCTTTTGATCATTTTCTAAATTGATCACTTTCAATGTCTGTTTTCCATCGATATCGCTCCTGATGGTATAGCTAATTGGTGGTAAACCCGATTGCTTAAAAAGACACAGTTGTTTTAGTGGTATCGTTGACGTTCGAGCGAGTTGAATTTTAACCACTGCCTTTTGTTTTGGTTTGACAAGCACAAGAAAACCTACTTGACGCCAAGTGGAACCATCCTCAATCTTAATAAGATTATTATCAATCTTTATAATTGGCTGTTGGTTGACTAAAATTGATTTTATCTGCCACTCTGGAGCAATCAATATCCGCTGATAATCAACATATTCGTTTTTGCCAGTTTGAGTTATTGGCGCTTGATTGCTGAAATGAATCGTGAGCTCTAGCTGCGTTTTTGTGTTTGGTTGAGAGGCAAGTTGAAGAAAAACTTCTCGATTAACAAAAGGGTTGATTTTGTTAATGCCGACGTTTGATTCAATTAAAGCCAAATTGAGGCAATGAGCTGGCTGATGCAAACGACCAGTCAAATTGAGTTTTTCAAAGAGTTGTTGCCAATCTTGATTGAGAGCGAAAGCTTCTATGTCTTTTGTTTTAACCGCTTGTTTTAAAATCGCAAAGAATTGGCGCGGCCGGTTTTTTATTGCGCTTGGTAATTTGAAAATAAGTTGGTCAAAAACAAGTGTTAACAAATGTTTTTTGCGATGATCACCAGGGAAAAACCGGCCGCGCGCTTGCAAGACTTGATCAAAATTTTGCGGCGTTAGTTGCTGCTGATAATCAGCAATATAAACCGGTCCGGTTAGGCTCAATAACCGTTTAATCAAATTTTGATTGATTGCAATTACCCCTTGAATTTGGCGCCGGTTACCGAGAGCGAAGTAAGTGAGAATTTGTTGTGCCGCTGTGGGGAAATCCGCTGACCAATTTGAGTCGGGAAGTCGTAAACCTCGATCAGCACTTAAATAACGTTTTACTCCCGCTGGAGGAGCAACAAAACCATGGAATTGACCATCAGCATCATAAATATCTTCAATCTTAATGTTGGTGAGTTGTCCGTGATCGAGAGTGACTAAAGCATATGAGCCCATGAAACCACCGGTTGCCCTCAATTCGTTATTATTTTGAAAAACAATTAACCAAGTTTGCTCTTGCGTGGCTAACTGTTGACCAATATTTTTCAGGATGATTGAATTTTGGTTAACAAAAGCAAACCATTTCCTTGTCGTTGGATTGAGCCGTTTTGTCAACCAATGAGATCGCGATATCAAATCAATTTGATCAATCATTGGAGATAATTGCTGCAAAAAAGGGAGAAAATTCGTTTCAAGCACGTTGGTTTGATTGGGTAATGCCATTGTTAGCTGACTGATTTGATTAGTCAGTTGAAGTTCTCCTACCAGAGTTTTGAGCAGGGGTAATTTATCAATAAGGCCAATTCTATTCAAAGGTGCAATCAAACTTAAAGCTGTTTTTGCTTGATCTCGAGCCTGTTCGAATCGTTCTTGAGTTAATGCGGTTGTTGCCTGATAGGTAAGATGGATGATTAAGAAACTAAGGCCAAGAACGAGACTGCCCAGACCAATACCGGTGATAAAAAACCAGCGTTTCCATTTTTTGGCAACTGATGACATTTTTTATTTTACAATTTCAGCTGATTTAATCTTGTCACCTACCTGAATTTTGTCGAGTACATCAAGGCCTTTAGTTACTTGACCGAAAACAGCATGTTTACCATCTAGCCAAGGTGTGGCAACGTAGGTAATAAAAAATTGACTGCCGCCAGTGTTAGGCATGCCCGTGTTTGCCATTGAGACAATACCTTTTTTGTCATGTTTTAAATCAGGACTAAATTCATCAGCGATCATATAGCCCGGTCCGCCAGTGCCCCAGCGAGATTTTTGGGTTGGATCTTTAGTCAAGGGGTCACCTGTTTGCGCCATGAAATCGGCAATTACCCGATGAAAAAGAACACCGTTATAAAATTTATCTTTCACTAAGTGAAGAAAATTAGTTGTTGTTAACGGTGCCTGTTTCCGGAAAAGTTTTATCATGATATCACCTTTATTGGTATGAAGCACGACCTGTTCACCGGCGATAGAACTAAAATCTTTCAATGTTTTGATCATTTTTCCTTTCTGATTAATTAATGGACTTAATGGTGTCGTTTGTTTTTGTTTTGTTACTTTTTCCTTTTTTACGACTGAAGGAGAAATGAAGCTGATCGGTTGTCCTTGTTGTGACTCAATTGATGGATTGCAACCGGCAAAAATAAAACCGCTCAATAATATAAGAGTAATAAAAAGAATTGTTTTTTTCATTTTCTATTTCTTGTTGACAAAATTAATTTTATATTTTTCCGACAATATTATTATAGCCGATTAACTACTTTCTCTCTACCCGATAACGAGTTAAATAGTGGAGAAAAACTGCCGGTGGATCCTCCAATAAAAACTGTTGGAACTCTTGATAAATTTTTGTTCGTTCCTTACGATCATCTGTTTGTCTCCCTTTTTCTAGCAAACTGTCAATACGAATATTTTTGTAATTGGTAAAATTGGTCGGTTCTCCGGAATGCCATAAGTCATATTGATCAGGATCAAAGGGAGATATTTGGCCAATTAATAACATTTGAAAATTTTGTTTGTCAGGGAAGTTGCTAATATGGAGTTGGATATTTATCTTTAAATTAGCGCATAAAGCCTTATCTTTAATTTTTTTATCTTTTTGACAAGCTTGACTTGCTTGCTGACCCATATTTTCCAAGTCGGCCTTGATTTTATTAGCGCGATCAACAAATAGAGTCGTTGTTGTCAGAGTAAATTTTAATGGTTGATGGGGTGGTTCAGCCAGTAATTGCTTCACCGCCTTTGCAACATTCTTGTCATAGTGTTTTACACCGGCAAAATAAGCCCAAGAATTTGGGCTAATAGGACCTAATGCGCGTGCTCGGCCGAAATCTTTTTCGATTGCATATGAAAAAGATTTACGCACATTTTTAACTAATAAAGGATCATCCAAATTGAAGAATAAGGCAAGATATTCGTTTGGTTGGAGAGTGTCAGTTAATTTGACTGTCGACCAATGAAAAATGTCATGTACCTTTGCCAAATCGGGCAGAATATTAACTTTTCCGGCTTTAAAAGCCTGCACTGCTTCATCCTCTGTCAAATAAAATTTGTAGGTGTCAGTTTCGTGAACTCCTTTAATGGTGATTTGTCTGAGCAAATGATGGCCGCGTTCAACATAATCAGTAATTTTAAAAGGACTAATACCAATTAAAGTGGGTTTTTTGAAGAATTTGAATTTAGTCAGAGATCCCCGGCGAAAAATTGGTTGCGCTAATTTGGTGGGGAAAGGTGAAAATGGGGCAGGGAGTTTGAAAACGATATCATGATTAGTCACAATTGTTTCGACTTTGTTGAGCGGGTATTTAATATCACTCGGAGTGACAGTTTTACCATCATTCCAGACAATATTGTCTTTGAGTACGAAGCGATAGCTCAAACCCTCTTGTTCTACCAACCAACGTTTTGCCAGCAATGGTTTAGCTGATCCGTCAGGTGCAATTTTGGTCAGACCTTTTGATAATTTAAATTGCAGTGTTTCAGGTAAATTGTTGAGAGTATAAGCACCAATTAGACCGATATATAGATGCTTGTTTTGGTCTATCTTTGTCAAAATTGATGAAATGAAGAAGGAAAAGAGTATCAAGGCCGAGATGATGGAAATGAGAAAAATCAATCCATACTTTTTGAAATAAGCGGTAAAATACCAGTAAACCTTACGCATAATTTTAGGTTGTTCTGAGAATGAGAACACCAACGACCACAAATAAAACAATCGCTAAGTAGGTGAAGTAATGGAGGACTTTCTCGAAACCACGACGAGTATGGTAGCTTTGACTGCTACCCCCCCACATCGCTCCACTACTTGAGCCTTGATTCTGAAACAAAATGGCTAAAGTCAGCAATGCAGCAATAATGATCTGGATAATCAGCAGTGCTTGATGTAAAGTCATAAGCTTACTATCTTTCTCCTTCAATTATACCGACTACTTTGCTATTTCTCTAGCTCTGGTTTCGCGAATGACGGTTACCGTGACAGTACCAGGGTAGGTGACATTGTTCTTGATTTCATCTCTAATTTTTTGACTCAAAACAATAACATCATCGTCTTTAGAAATCTCCGGTCGTAATAGCACGCGGATTTCTCGACCGGCTTGAATGGCATACGCCTGTTTTACTTCTTTGTAATTAGTGGCAATTTCTTCCAATTTTTTTAGCCGCGCAACATATTCATCGTAGTTCTCATAACGTGCGCCTGGTCGTGCACCTGAAATGGCGTCAGCGATATAAACAACCATCTGTTCTGGGCCTGAGAATGGTTCATCTTCGTGATGTTGGGCAATAGCGTCAATGACTCCCTGAGGTAAATTAAACCGTTTCGCAATTTTTACTCCCAACTCGACATGACTTCCTTCAGGTTCTTCAGCCACCTTGCCAATGTCATGAAAAAGACAACCTAGCTTTACCGTTTCCACATCAATTTCTAACTCACTGGCAATTTTCATGCCAATGCGCGTTTCTTCCAAAGTATGAGCAATTAAATTTTGACCGTAAGAAAAACGATATTTAAATCGACCTAGCAGTTTCATTAAATCGGGATGAAGATTATAGGCACCCACATCATGACAAAGTTTTTTACCCGCTTCATATGTTACTTTATCGACTTCTTTTTTAACTCTAGCAACTACTTCCTCAATTCGAGTTGGTTGGATACGACCATCCTTAATCAGCCGTTCCATTGCAATTCGCGCAATCTCCCGCCGCACCGGATCAAAGCTAGAAAGTCTCACTTCGGTGGCTGAAGCATCGAGGTCAACATCAACGCCAGTATAACGTTCAAAAGCATTGATATTACGCCCAGATTTACCGATGATTTTTCCTTTGGTCTCTTCATTAGGCAGTTGGACAACTGAAATGGTATATTCGGAAACATAATCGGTGGCACCATACTTCATGGCATCAACAATAATTTCCTTCGCTTTTTGTTCAGCCGTTTCCCTTGCCTCTTCTTGCTTTTGTTTGATCAATTGCGCCATTTCCTTAGCTGTTTTCTGTTTTACAATTTCGAGCAATTTTTCTTTTGCTTCTTCTTTAGTTAAACCGGAAACAGTTTCCAGTTTGTGGGTTACGGCCTGTTTAGTTGATTCAATTTCTTGTTTTTTTTCATTTAATTTGGCCTCGATTTTTTTCAGATTTTGCTCTTTGAGACTCAACTGTTCGAGACGCAAATCGATTCGGTCCAACTTTTTTTCTAGAGAACGTTGCTGTTGCTCCAAGTTACGCATTAAAGCATGCGATTTGTTTTCTGCCTCAGCGTGAATTGACAGTGCCGTTGACTTAGCCTCGACAATAATTTCCCTCGCTTTTGCCCTCGCTTCTCTGACGAGTTCATCAGCAGCAAGTGATGTCGCTTGATCAGTTGGTTTTTTTACTGATTTTGGTTGAACTGGGGTCGGTTTCTGCTTTATTGGTCGAGGTGTCCTCATTTGTTTTGAGTGAGTTTTCTGTTTTATTCGTCGATCTTGAGATGATTGAGCGGCAAACAGACCAGATAAATTACTGAAAAATGACATAGCTACCTTTCTTAGTCCAATCTGAAAAAACGCCGGCCACAAAACAAGTTTGGGCCTTTAATTGGCTCTGCGTTATCCGACTAAAGTCGGTGATGAGCCAGAGATGATAAAGAATAATGACTGAATCTTTTCATATTTCAAGCGAGTTTTTCAGATAATTTAATATAAATAAACTTAATAAATAATCTCTTTCCATTCTACTCCGCAATGAGGAATGAGTCAATGAGGCTAAATTACTGATAATTCAAGCTTTATATCCGGTAACCCAAGCACTAAACCGCATTTTTTTCTTTAATTTTCTGCCAAATTTCTTTCTTGATTTTATCCATTATTTTTGGATGGTTAGCCAGGTATTTTTTTGTTCCTTCGCGGCCTTGAGCCATAACCTCGCCCTCATATTTGAAGAAACTACCACTTTTGATGATGACATTTTCTTTTACTGCTAGATCGACCACATCACCCGTAATGGAAATGCCGGCATCATCCATATCAAATTCAGCTGTCCTAAAAGGAGGAGCCACTTTGTTCTTTTTTACCCGGACACGATGTCGGCTACCGACAACTTGGTCACCATCTTTAATGTTACCGATCCGTCTGATGTCCAAACGGAGAGAGGCATAAAACTTGAGCGCATTACCGCCAGTGGTTGTTTCAGGGCTGCCGAACATGACTCCAATTTTCATTCTAATTTGGTTGGTGAAAATTACCAGAGTTTTCGTTTTGCTGATTGCTGCTGTCAGTTTTCTCATTGCTTGGGACATTAATCGCGCCTGTTTGCCCATTTGTTGATCACCCATCTCGCCCTCAATTTCGGATTTGGGCACTAAAGCGGCGACCGAATCAACTACCAAAATGTCCACGCCACCAGAACGGATGAGAGTTTCCGCTATTTCTAACGCTTGTTCGCCGTAGTCTGGTTGTGAAATTAACAGATCCTCAAGATTAACACCAATTTTTTTTGCTCTTACCGGATCCAAAGCATGTTCCACATCGACGAAAGCCGCTGTTCCTCCGCGTTTTTGTACTTCGGCAATCGCATGAAGACAAAGCGTGGTTTTGCCGGATGCCTCCGGTCCATAAATTTCAACAATTCTTCCTTTCGGATAACCGCCAACACCGAGGGCCAAATTAAGTGACAATGAGCCGGTGGGAATGACGGGAATTTTACCCATTTGCGCTAACGAATCACCCATCTTCATCACCGACCCCTTGCCGAATCTCTTCTCAATCTGTTGCATGGCAATGTTAACCGCCTGTTTCTTTAGATCAATCTCAGCTGTTTTTTGTGAGGAAACGGTTTTTTTGCTTGTTTTTGTCATAAACTTCTTTCTTTATATTGGTTGTCTATCAACCATAATATACTTAATATCAGTCTGATTGTAAATGGTAATTGTTGCGTTAGTTGTAGTGTCAGCTGAGCAATTAGCTGATTAAAAGGGTGCTTGATCGTTGACGCTGACATGAGAATGTTTATAATGGGGAAGTAAAGCTATACAGGCCGTAGCTCAGATGGTAGAGCACCGGGCTGGGGGTCCGGGTGTCGCTGGTTCAAGTCCAGTCGGCCTGACAGTAAATCAAATGAAAGGAAATAAAAATGGGAGAAGAAAGAGGAGAAGAAACGATTTTTGATATGTTAGAAGAAGCAGAAAAAGAAGCAAAAGCAATATTATCAGGGCAAGAGAGGCAAAGGATGCAATCTGGACCACCGAGTTGGCATGGAATAATTGCTCAATTAAAACGCATGGAACAGACGATCAAGCAAGGAAGAGAACTAAATTTTCGAGATAGGGAAATGCTCATTGATCAAATTCACGATATATTAAAGGAATCGTCTGATTCAGCGTATTCATCTCTGGCAACAAAAGAAGAATTGATTTTGTTGAGGACTTTTGTTTCTTTCTTCGATTTAACGGAGAAAGGTTATCAGTTGGTTCAGGGCAAAAAGAAGGAAATGCAAGACTGGTTGAAAGAGAACATATCTTTTTTAATAGGGCTTCGCGAAACTTTTTATGCTACTCAAGATGTTGACAATGGTTAAAAGGTTTTAGTATAGTTAAGATTTGCGCGGATGATTAGAGTCACTTGGCGATAGAGTGCTAACGGAAAATTAAGTAAAATATCTGATTAAGATAAAGGAGCTGAAAAATGATGAAAAAAATTATTTTTGCGAGTGTATTAGTTGTTGGCGCTAGTCTGATTTTCTCTGGTTGCGCGCGGAAACAGCAAACGATGCAAGGAACAGATCAAACCGTGCCCGTGTCTAGGCAGAAAAAGGTTGGTAATACCACCAAAACAGGTAAAATTGTCAAAATCGGCAATGACTACTACATTAAAGAGTTGGGCCACGAACCGGCGACAATTGATAGCTATGATGTTGATTTGGGCAGTTATGTTGGACAAACGGTGACGATTACCGGTCAGTATTCCGGCGATACTCTATTTGTTGGCAAAATTAGCGTTAAATAAAATTATGTTCGAAGACGACGAAACAACAAAGTTTATTAAAGATAAATCGCATATGTCTCAAATGTCTATTTTTTGTGGCGCTAATGAAAAGATAGCTACGCCAAATTTTAGTAAAGACTATTCGGGTTCTTGGCAAAAAGAAAAAATTAGCAATGGGACAGTGATTGTAAGAGGAAGATATAGAGCAACGCCTCAACGGGCTTTGAGAGTTTTAATGCGATATAGATTACCGGCAAGAGTCATTCGTCCTTTTTTTAGTAAGAAAAAAGTTGTTGATGTCGAATGTGAAATTCCATTACAGAATTTGCATCTATCTGGGTTAAAGGTATCAGAATCTTATACATTACAATCAATGCTGGAATATGTCAAATGGGTAGAAATGATAGGTATAAACAGGGAAATAGTAGACGAACATATACTGGCTTTTATATCGCCCGCAGTGGATATTTTAAAGTTATTTTTTGAATTTGAAGTTGATAATTTACCGCTAATTGATGAGCGTTACCCAAGGGATAATACAAGATATTGGGCTGCTGTAGTTAGGAGTGCTAATTTTATTGATGCGTGCAAGTATTGGTTGAATCTAGATGGAGATCAAAAGATATCTGCCATCTTAGAGAAATTTATTTTGAAATTGAGAGATTATTTGGATTCTAATGAGGGATATATCAAACAACATTTACTGGATGTGGTAGACGGAAAAGTTCAAATGGGTCATGCCTTGAGGAAACTCGCTTTAGCCCCAGCTGCGATGCGATATTATGAAGGTTGGGATAGTAAATATTTAGATAAAGCGTGGCCGGCTGAGATTATGATTTCTCTCTCCTCATCTATAGCTACTGTAGGAGATATAGACCAAGATGTTGATGATATGATTAGAAACAAACTACGTGATGCAGTAATAGAAAGAACAAGGAAGGATTTTCATATACAATCTGATGACATGAGTGAATCATCTATTCAAACAGTTAACACAGAAGTAGCTAGAAGGCTTGACGAAATTATGAATGGTTCTATTAATCTAACTAATATGTATGTTGTAGCGGTGCCAGTTTTGCCGGATGATATAGCTGATCCTAAGGCATCTAAAAGAATTCATCCCAATAACAGTGGTGATAATTCTATCGAAAATTTTTCACATGAGGGAAAATTCTTTGTGATAGTTTGTAATACTCCTAATAGAGTTGATCCAGATAAGTTGTATCCATTACTTGACGAGAAATTTGGGCAAAATAGTTGGATTTTAGTTTCAGAAACGGATGAGTGTTCCACTAGATATGCTCCAAAATTACTTGTTGGATAAAACAATGTATAAGTACTCATTCATTAACTCTAGTTGTTATACTGTGGAAGTAGTAATACCGTGCTTTCTGTTTCAATTTAGAAAAATAAAACAAAAAAACTGCATCACTGAAGCTTCTTTGGATTAGATGGTACATCATTCGGTAACCTACCCGCCATTGATATTCTTGGTGCAACCATAGAATAAGATAACTGAAAAAGATGTTCGGTTGGCTAGGGTGATGGTAAGGTCTGGATGACTGTCTCTGCAAAGGAATCATCAACTGATTGATGATATCTTAGACATGAAAGGCCCGTCTCTTTGAGTAATTGATAGCAAAACTATTCTAGCGGGTCTTTTTTATCAGAGGCAACTTCACCTACAGTTATCCAGAAAAGGTGTTTTAAAGTGGTGAAAAAATTAACTAACCGTTGACGAATAAATTGCACAAAAGATATTGTCGTATCTATGGTGTGACCAGGACAGATTCTTGACAAAATGACTCTAGAAGAATACCATTGCGATGGTGAAAAGATAGAACTTATGATCATGAGTTTGTTGTAGTGTAAAATAGTACAAAAGGAAGTATATGTTGGGAATAGAAGGTGAGAACCATGGATTTGCAAAAATTACTAGTAAAGTAGTTCGAGTAAAAGAATGGTTTGAAAAATGGCGTTTAAGGAGATTAGATGAACAGATTGAGCGAGCGCACGAAGAACTGGATCAAGCTATAGATGAGATGAATGAGGTGAACCCCGATGCTTTTCCAGATCTAGATGCCGTAATGAGGAGGGTCGTATTGCTACAAGCAGAGACAAAAGCAAAGAGAGAAGACTTGTCTGAACAAGAAGCACTCAAAATTTTACGTAAACAGTCACGAGATAAAGTACTTCGGCTAGCCAAAAAATATATGTCATTAAGATTCGAATTGGTGATAATTACAGCCAAATTTAAGGGACGGATCCCTATGCTTAATGATGTCTATGAGGTTGCAGGTGATATTGATAGATTAATTATTGGCAAATTGCAACCGTATCGAGGTTGGTCTACTCTTATTTTGGATGAGTTAAGTAAATTTATTGAATCTGAAATCTCTCGGGCAAGTGTGCCTTTTGGATACTAGAGATATAAAGGCCAGTTACTGTTCAAAGAATGGGAGAAACCTTATTCGTCGAGTCTAGTTGCTATACTGTGGAAGTAGTAATACCGTGCTTTCTGTTTCAATTTAGAAAAATAAAACAAAAAAAATTAAGACAATTGAATCAAAAGAGCAAAAATTCGTTTGCAACGGTGTTAAAGTGACTGGTTTTGTGGAAAGAGATTATCGGGAACAACGGGAATGATTAATTTGCCATCCTCTGCCATTTCAAATTGAGCTCCGGGAAGAATCTTATAATCCGGCAGCCGAATTTTCCCAATTGATTCTAAGTATCTACTCTCCTCATTGTAAGGATACTCTACATCAAAAAGTTCATGATGATTAGCATAAAGATAAGCACTCGTTCTATCAATCGCTTTATGTTTACCAGCATCATATACACCAAGCCCTGCATCGTTGGTATAAAATTTATAACTCTCAGGTGTGAAAGGACTACTTAATTGTAGAAAACTTTGTTCACCTTTATGAATGATCTTTGCCTCGGGCTCATAGACCATATAAGCGGTCTCAGTTACAAAAAAATTAGGATTTCTGAGTAGAATTACCACTGGTTTGAGAATGATAGCGCCTTCCTGAGAAGGATGCACTCTCTTTTGCAATACTGGCAAGATAAAAGTGGTTGCGTATGTGATCGCATCTTTAAGCTCATTAAACTCTCTTTCTGGGGGAATACCTTCTTTTCTTTTCAGAGTATCTTTGTGTGATTTTACCTTAGAACTAATGCCCGCAATAGCGACGATCACATCCAAAGCAATCAGTGTGCCCCACGTGAGAAGACCTCTTCTACTTATTTTTGTTTCTGCTGTGTTTCTAGGCATAATGACCATTATTATATC